>NZ_MCHY01000010.1 GCF_003609605.1 Ammoniphilus oxalaticus
GGTCACAAGCGCCCTTACATTCGGGTCCTCCCCTTAATTTACGCCATCGCCTCTCTGTAAGGGCCTCACCTCCCGTTACGCAGCGAATTTTCGTCGCCCAGCAGTCTGTAACGGTCAAAAGTGCCCTTACATTCGGGTCCGCTCCTCATTAGCGTTCGAAACGCTTTCCGTGAATCATCGTGATGGCGCTGCGAAAAGAACGAGTAATGCGGCTTACTGATTACGCCAATGTTGCATCATCATTCCGTGTCCGCGCGGATGGCTTCCCTTTATATGGTAATGTTGGTACATCTGTTCCAACTCTTCCGTCTCTAAATTCGGATGCATTTGTTTCATATGCGGGCGCATCTCATCAAACGTCCACCCATAACTACCGGGTCCAGTAGGCGATCTATACCCGAAATCGGTTCCGCTTGGAGGAGTGGTTGCTGGACTGGTCGCTGCCCAAGCCCCGCCTGCCACTGCAAGTAGTCCTGTTGCCACTAACGCTAACGTCCATTTCTTCATAACCAAACAACTCCTTTCTTTTCTCCTTCCATTATCGCAGAGTATCGGCCAAAAAAGCCCGCATTCGTCCAACAATTTCATGAACAAATCGCCCTGTTTGCAAAGGGAGACAGACTCGACGAAGGTTCCGATGTCATCCCTTCAAATTTAGTATTCTTAGTATCCGCTCAAAAGTTGGCGCTCTTTCACCGCCACCCAATGCCAACCTAACGCTACCTATTTTTGTTGGCTGTAAGCCCAAAGAATCCGATAATCGGAATTTTCCTCGTCGAGCGCAACGTAGACGTCTTGTCTAATTTGCAAATCCCCAAAAATACTGTGGTAGACCAGGAGCACAGGCGCTTTTTGCGTGTCGGTTAATACGGGTGACAACGGAGACATCCGCCACGACGACTCTTCAACGAGTTCGCCAATGCGCACTTCAAACGTTTCCACCCCGAAGTCTTCCAAAAAAACGCGAGCGCGCGCTTGGATATACTGTTGCTTGTTAAATTTCTCCTTCATTAAAGGATGAAACAGTTCCCACGAGCTGCCGAAATCGCCCGCCTGTTCATATGCGTAAAACTTCTCCACAACTTCCTTTGGACCGAGCGAACTGGATAGGCTCTTTTTGGTCATGAAAAAGGGGTCAATTCGATACACAATAATCGCTAATAAACAAAAGCCGCACACAATCAGCAGCATTCTTCGCATTTGTTGACGCCGATAATGATGGGGAATGAAGATTGGTACCACCTCCAGGGAAAGCCTGTCTTGGTAAAAGTATATGCGCCGCGTAAGAAAAAAAGAGCGAGCCCTTGAGGGCTCGCTCCATCAACATCGTTTCCACTATTCGGTTTGGCGCCTTTTCAGGTCATCCCGCCACCAATCAATCTATTGAATCAAAACAGTTTGATCCACCGCGAATCCAGGTAGTTTTAGAAGAAGGGGCAACGCGGCTTCAGCCCTGCTTGTGTCAGGGGCTGTCCCTGTTACGACGAGTTTGCCGTCTTCCTCGATCACTTCCTGTAAATAGCCAGCAGGTAAGAAGATGTACAGTTCGCCGCGCCAATTGCCAGATGTCGCTTGTTTTGCAGCGATTAGCGAATTATACCAGTTCGTCATCGCTTGATCCATTTGGTCAGCGGTGATAATCTCGAACGGAACTTGCTTGCGATCGAGTTCAGTGTCGCCGATCACGTCAGGTTCACGCAGCACTTCCGGGCTGACAGGATCAAATCCGTCGATCTCAGCGTCTGATTCGCTTGGCTGGATGTCACCGATGATCGTGTGTTCGCTAGCATGCAGCCATGCGTCGCCAACCCACGTTTTAATGCGGTACCAGTCATCGCCCGCTTTTTCAAAAGCGAGTACCCGTTGCGGGCTGACGCTTTGTCCGGTGTCGCCAAGACCAAACGGTTGCTTATATAGTTTGGCGGATTGCGTCAAGGTCAACGCTGTGTCGACTTTTTTAATCTGTGGACCGCCGACAATCGCCTGTTCCGACGTATCTAGCCATGCGTTTCCGAACCACGCTTTGATGCGGTACCAATCGCCCGCCTTTTCAAAAGCGGTTACGCGTTGCGGGCTCAGTGTTTGGCCTGTCCAGCCTTTGCCTTGTGGTTGGGCGTAGAGCCTTTTTGCATCTAAAATCGTGATGGATGTGTCCACTTTTTCAATCTTTGGTCCGCCGACAATCGCTTGCTCAGCTTTAAACCAGGCGTCTCCAAACCATGCTTTGATGCGATACCAGTCGCTGCCCGCTTTTTCAAAAGCTTGTACTTGTTGCGGGGAAATGCTCTGTCCCGTGTAGCCAAGCGCGTAAGGTCGCGTATATAACTTGGCGGGGCTAAGCAATGTAATCATCGTGTCCACTTTTTCAATAGGCGGAGACAAAAGTCCTTGCATCACCGCAATTTCTTCAAAGCCGAGCTTTGACGTCGTGATCACGACGGGGGTGTACAGTTTAACTTGGTCAAATAGCCAACGGACCTCTTGATTGTGCATCCGCACGCAACCCTCCGATACATATCGGCCGATTGAATTCGGATTGGCATTGCCGTGAATCGCGTAGGTCGTTCCCCATGTTCCCCTTGCATTCAGACCCAACCATCGGTCACCGAGCGGATTGCGGGGATCACCGCCTGGAATGTTCTTTGTGTAATACGGTCGGTTTTTAATCTTGTTGACAATTTGGAACGTTCCTTCGGGTGTAAACAACTGTTCTTTACCGGTCGCAACGGAAAACGATTTTACCAGTTTACCGTCTTCATAAAAAGCGAGTCTGTTATTCGCTTTGTTTATAATGATAAATTGATTGCTTTTCGGTGATGTTGCTACCGCAGAACCTGTCCCACTTACAAATAGGCAAAACGCCGCCAAAATAAGCAGTAATCTCTTCACTCCCGTATCTCCTCCTTTAGCTAGCTTTAATTATAATAGAGAACGAAAAGTAGCGCGCTAACTTTCGTTCCGCAAGTGTCGACACTATTTTTACAAAAAAGAGGAAGGCGTCTAGTAGTATCTAGTAGGAATGGTTGGACTTGCCAGCAACCAAAAGCCTAAAAAAAACCCTTCCCCCGAAAGGGAAGGGTCAGCGACTCCCAACACTAAACGCTAGTTTAGCTACTATTATTATATAGCCAATAGGTTATAAAAGCACTATAAAATTTATGTAATAGTTCATAAATATTACAAAACGCGCGTTTCAAGTCATTTTATGGCGCTATTTCTCCCATTTGGGTTTTTATTCCAAGGTACGCAATCTCCAATTTTCAACATACAATTGATACCTCACGCCTTCCATTCGCAAGGAAAAAGGCGAAGATGCTAGCGAATTGACATTTTATGTCGATAATTGAGGAACGATTCGGCTAACAATCTACAGGCCAATCCATTAAAATGAAGATAAATGGAAAATCCGATAGAATAAGAGTGGGGGCTAGAATGTGAACACGTATTACTGTATCCAATGTAAAAAAGAGCACGTTACACAGGAGGATGCGCGATTGTTTAAAACAGGTTATACATTAAAGGAAGAAAACAAAATCCCATTAGGGCTATGCTACCAAAAACAACACAAACTAAACGCGTAAGTTTCTACCTCTAACTCATTTATGCAAAAAAGCGTCACTATAATTTTAAATGGTTTAAAGGGGCGCAGTCAATAGATTATCTTATCAATAGAATAAAGAGAAGGATCAGACGTCAAGGTCTGATCCTTTTTCCTTTACATTTCAGGACGCTGCCTGCTCGCTTATCCTCGCCATGGGCCCAGGCTATTACATCCTTTGCGCCACTTTCCGAACACGAGCGGGAAGGTGCGATAGGTCTTCCTCCGTAACTCCGCCAAGTCGTAGCATCAGCCAACCGTAAACGAGAAAGCCGGGTATGGCGGTGATCAGACAAAGCAGCCCATAACGCAGCAGCGAAGGCCAGGTAACTGGCAACTGCGGTTCCACACCGAAATAACAACCGCCCGTCACGATCAGCATCGCCAGTGAAGCGAGTAGAAATCCCGTCCACCGTTTTGACAAAATCTCCAGCGGAGCGATTTCCTTAATTGAGCGCAGGTTGAGGGCCAAAATGATAATAAACCCAAGTGAAGTCGCCGCGACAACCCCGTAGATGCCAAAGCTTGGCGTTAACGCGAAATTGGCCATTGCTTTCACCACAATTCCCGCAAAAACGTGCCACATCGGCGACGTTGTTCTCCCCATTCCTTGCAAGATAGAGGTGGAGATCGTCATCACGATTTGAAAAATACTCCCAAAACAAAGCATCGCGATAATCCACGAACCAGCCGTGTTTTTAAATAGGAAGCCATTGACCGCAAAGGCGGCAGCCGTTAAGTAAAGGGCGATCGGGGCCCCCGTAATCAACGCGAGGCGCAGGGCCAAACTGCTCATCCGTTGCACCTCGCCAATATCTTTACGGGAATAGGCAGCGGATACGACGGGTAAAATCGCTGAACCCATTGCAATCGCCAAGATCGGCGGAATAGACGCAAACGACTGGGCGCGTCCCGTCAAAATACCGAGCAACTCTTTCGCGTGATCATACCCAACATTGGTTTGCAATAAGGCGATCACTGTTGATGAATCGATAAAATAGAGCACAGGAATCGCGGTAGACGCGAAACTAATCGGAATCGACGTTTTCAACAATTGCTTGTAGATGAAGCTTTTTTTAAGCGTTTGCGCTTCGCCGCCCTGGACCTTCATTTGCTCGAGTCGATCCGCCTTTGTCCGTCTTACATAGAAAAGCATAATCGCAATTGCTCCGACACTGCCAGCAACGGCCCCGAACGAAGCTCCGGCAATCGCTACCTCATGTGAATATCCCGCATACAACAGCAATAACGGAAACGCGACTGCGGTTCCGACCCGCAAGATCTGTTCTGAAATTTGCGACAGACCCGTTGGGCTCATCATTTGCATCCCTTGGAAATAGCCGCGCATCATGGAGATGAGCGGAAACAATAACAACGCGGGAGCGATCGCTCGGATGGACAACACTGCATGCGGATCGTTACTCACGTAGATCGCATAGTAAGGAGCGAGCCCATATAAGAAAATGGCTGCTACCAAGCCTGTGACTAATGCAAACCACTGCGCCGCTCGAAACGTTTGCTGCGCTTCACTATATTGTCCCAGGGCATGATATTCCGCAATTTGTCTGCTTAACGCCGTCGGAATCCCCACCGTCGCGATAATCAACAAAATTCCATAAATATTGTAAGCAATCCCATATGTGGCCATCCCGCTATCGCCAAGAATGCGTTGCAACGGAATCCGCTGGGCAATCCCCAACACCCGCGTTACAAGCGAAGCCATCGTTAAGATGATTGCCCCTTGAATTAAGGCATTTCTGCTCATAAGGACTCCTTTTTAAATGAATGACGCTAGGTAATATGTACGCTATCCATTTTATCATATTTAAATCGGTTGCATTCAATAGATTGTGTAACAAATTATTATCATTACTGTAAACGAATCTTATTTTAGAACAGCCAAATCATTAACTAAAAAAAGGGGGTTTATTTCGTTAATCGGGTATAATGTGAAGAAAGAGGAGGATGGTTTGATGGCAATTCAAGGATTATTACCGCTTCCGATTGGTGTTGAACTGAAAGAGGCTTTAAAAATATATCGAAAGTTAGCTAAAGTGAGCAATAAAATGAGTCGACTTGATGAAAAATTCAAGCATTCAATGGTTGGCGATGATTTAATTCGCATATTATCCTTAAATGAATCCGTGCAGTCGACAAGAATTGAAGGCACTCAGGTTACCTTTTCAGAAATAGTAGAAGAACAAGATGATCCGCAGCCGAGGTGGGAAGTTACAGAGGTGAAGAATTATCAAAAGGCTTTGTTAGCAGGATTTGAGTATATCAAAAATGGATATCCGATCACGACGCGGCTGATCCAAAAGCTACATCAACTATTAATGGCTGGCGCCCGCGGAACAAACCAAGCCAGCGGTGAATTTCAGAAAATCCAAAACTTCATTGGACCTACTAACAAAATAGAGGATGCCTCCTATATTCCTATCCCCGCAAATGAAATCGATACGTACATGTAAAATTGGGAAGTATATATCAACGGTCATCCCTATGGAAAGAGACTTCCCAAAAACCATATTAATGCCGAACAAGAGATATTGGATGAAGACGTGGATCCGATTTTGAAAACAGCGATCATCCATGCCCAATTTGAATCCATTCACCCGTTTTTAGACGGTAACGGCCGACTTGGTAGAATCGTCATCGTCCTTTATTTAATCCAAGCTAAAGTGATTGCTTCTCCTATCTTTTTTGTGAGTGAAGAGCTGGAACGGGAGCGGATGCGCTACTATGATTTATTAAATGGAACGCGTGGCAATCATCCCGATTGGGCTAGTTGGCTTACCTTTTTTCTGAAAGCATGCGAACGGATGGCGGAAAAGTTAAATACAAAGCTAGACTCAGCGGAAAAGTTAGCGATCAACGGCTTAAAAGAATGTGAGAAAGATTCCGAAAAGAAGGTTTGGATGTACACATTTCACAATCCGAACACAACTGCTTCGGCCGCAGCGAATGCGCTAAACTTATCTGCAAATACCGTGCGCGCTGCATTGAACGCGTTAACTGCAAAAGAATTACTTTTTACGGATCGGCATACCAAGCGAAATAAGAAGTACAAAAATTACGAGTTATTGCGTATTTTGAGTTAGTCAAGCCTTTAGCTTCCGATTATGATAATATAGTTCCAGTGGCAAAGTAAATCTTCTACATATGATAATCTTCTATTAATCCGTGAAAGGCGCGTGAAACGATATGAAAAATAAAGTGATTTTAGTGACGACGGATCAGTTTGGAAAAGGGGATGCGGAGCTGGGGAAAGTGGTGATGGAAAACTTTTTTACACTGCTAAAACAGCGTGAAGAGTTGCCGCATGCCATCTTTTTCATGAACCACGGCGTAAATTTGCTGACGGAATCCTCCTTGGTTTCCGTTCATCTCAAGGAATTAGCGGAAAAGGATGTTTCCTTGTTGGCGTGTAAAACGTGCGTTGATTTTTATAAAATTGAGCAAAAGATGACGACGGGTGTCATTTCGGGGATGAGTGATTTTGTTGAGTTAGCGTCGCAATACGAAATCATCACGATTGCCTAACATAAACCCCAATAGAAAAGCAGGTAGAACGCGTGACTGTCGTTCCGACCTGCTTCTTTGGCGTCCAGTTAAAACCCAATCATCTTAGCGGCGTTGAGCGTCCAATTTCTTGGATAACGGCTCCCATGTCTTGATCTAATGTCTTATTTTGATGGCCGCGTTCATAAAGTGTTTGCACACGTTTGCTAAGATGATCATCGGAAGTAATGTGAAGGTTGTAGCTCGGTTGGCTCACTTTTACCTTCTCATACACTTTTCGCTCGACATCCGCTTTGTTTATCGTGTTGTCTACTTCGATGCCAATCACAATATCTGTACCCATTGCAACCGCTGTCGCTCTACTCACTTCAGGCACTCTTTGCGCAGATTTCATCGCGATGCGGGCGACTCTTGCGTCACGATCTGGAACGATCTCACGATCAGCGCGCTGCCCAAAGTTAGCGTTATACATTTGGACGCCTTCCGGATCAATCGCTGTCGTGGACTGTGTTCCGTAATTATGATGATATTCATTGACATGCGCGCCGCCATCACTGCCATAGCCGCAAGCGGACAGTCCGCTGATTAACAATGCGGGCAGGATCAGCATCTTTGTAATGTTTCGCTTCTTCATAGGAACACCTCTCAGCATAAATCATTGCGTTTTTTCCTTCCTCTTATTCATTTGTCAAAGACATGATTTATATCCCTCCCAATTTTGCTTACCGCTTCAAACATAAAAAACGGGCCAGTTAACCTGACCCGTTCATATGAGTGTGAACGTTTATTTCTTATCTAAAAGGAGCAGTTACCGTTCGACCGATGTCACGGATGATATCTGCGACATCGTTACCTAATGCTCGCACAGGGTGTCCAGAATTGTTGTTATTGTTGTTCGACATGTTGTTAGTCATATCGTTCATGCCGTTTGCCATGCGCGTAGAAACGTTGTGGATTCTAGAGTGAATCTTGCTGTCCGACGTGACGTGAATGTTATAACCAGATTGGTTTGCTTTCACTTTTTGTCGCACATTTTGTTCCACTTTATTTCTGTCTGCGCCTTGCTTTACATCAATTCCGATTACAATGTCATTACCATTTGCTATGGCCGTTGCTTTCGTTACGTTGGCGACAGAGCGCGCTTCTTTTGCAGCTGTTCGGGCTAAGCGTTGATCGTGATTGTGATTGGTCACTCCACCCGTGGCATTACGATTAAATCCAGTCGTATTTCGGTTTACACCATCGTTTAAGTCGTTACGCATGCCATTGTTGTAACCATAGCCAAAAGGACTCATGCCGTTGTTTGTATTGTTATTGCGTGTGTCATAGGAGTGAGTGCGGCCATCAAACATATTCGTTCGAGCGCCATCGTTGTTGTATGATCTTACTCCGTTGTAACTGTTATTGTACGCGCTGTCATTGTAGCGATTCGTATTGTCATACGTGTAAGGTCTCATCCCATCGTAGTTATTCGTGCGAGCCCCATCATTGTTATATCCACAAGCAGATAAAGCGCCAACAACTAAAGTAGGAATTAACAACATCTTTGTCAAAGGTTTTAGATTTTTTGACATGTGAACACCTCCTAAGCGATATTGTGTGAAAATAACGTGAAGATAGTCATGGAGACAATTGGGAATGATTCATATAGCCTAAAAGATGGGTCATACTAAAGTTGTGCTCATACTTTAAATAGGTGAAAGGTGATGGAATGAGAGCGGTCATAGTCGTCTTCGTATCATGCTGGGTAGCGCTTGGACTCCCTTTTTTTACTCCCGTTTCATTTGCTGAAAAAGAGATTTACATTAACTTATGGCATCGGACGCTTCAAATTAAGGAAAACGGTCAAGTGTTACAATCACATTCCATTGGACCAGGAGCAAAAAATACGCCGACACCGATCGGGCAGTATAAAATTGTGCGTAAGTCTAAAAATTGGGGCAGCGGGTTTGGATCGCGTTGGATGGAAATCGATGTGCCGTGGGGGATTTATGGGATTCATGGCACGAATAAACCGGGTTTAATAGGCCGCTATGTCAGCCACGGTTGTGTTCGAATGAAAAACAAAGACATCGAAGAAATTTATGAACAAATACCAATCGGAACACCAGTGATCATCGATGGACCGTTAAGCGGTCATAAAGATATTACCTATCGTATTTTGGTGCTTGGCTCACGCGGATCGCTCGTGGAAATGGTCCAAAATCGTTTGCTTGCAGGAGGCTATTATCGGGGGGTGACACATGGAAAATTTGATCGAGCCACAGAAATCGCCGTCTATTTGTATCAAAAAGAACACGATTTGCCGCAGACAGGTCAAATTCATTACGAAGATCTGCTTCAGATGGGGATCATCGAGTAACAAATGGATTTTGGGCATATTTAAATTGACGAGTAAAAAGACATATTAAGGGGGTTAGTTCAATTGGAAGATGTAAAACGTAGGGAAGACGTTCGCGATAGATCTGCGATTTGGATGGCATGGCTTGGCATTCTATCGGGGGTGATCTCCTTATTTTACGCTCCATTTTTATTTGGAGGCGTTGCCCTTATATTAGGCATTATTACTGCGTTCAGTAAGGGCTACCGACTTGGCTGGTGGGCGCTTGCGCTTGGCATAGTCAGCCCTTTTCTAAACATCATCTTTCACGGCATACGTGTGTGGTAATGAAGAAGCCCGCTTGCCCATATCCGCCGAGGTGGTAGACCATGTCCGTCCACGACCACCCCGCCAAACGCTCCCACGCTTTTTTTGCAGGTAAATATCACCTGATAGTTCGCCGTCTAAACTGGAGATAATAAAAGCAACATTTTTTTGACGGTGAGGAGTTGAAAGCTTGAGAAAAAAAGTTACGATCTTATTGACTTGGATTTTACTGTTTTGTTTCACTGTCCAGGCGACGTACGCGAGTCAGCCAAATGAAACGATATTTCGCATCGATACGAATAAAAAGCTCGTCGCGCTTACTTTCGATGATGGCCCTCATCACACATTTACACCGCTGTTGTTGGAAGCGCTCTATGAAGAGGGGGCCCAGGCGACTTTTTTTCTATTAGGAAAACAGGTCCAAGCGCATCCTCAAATTGCGGCTCGGATTCATCGCGAAGGTCATGAAATCGGGAACCACGGTTATTCGCATCGGGTCATGCGACATTTGAGTTGGAAAGAGATTCATAAGGAAATACGGCAGACGGAGCGTCTGATCGCCCATCATGTCGGAATTAAAACGCATCTTTTTCGCCCGCCGTACGGGGAGATGGTTCCGCGCATTGTTGATGTGAGTCGCTATACGGGATATCGGTTGGTGCGTTGGTCGATCGACCCGAAAGATTGGGATCAACGAAGAAATGGACAAGTGATTGCCGAACATGTCGGCGCGGTGGTCAAACCTGGTGATATCGTCCTGTTCCATGATGGGGGCGCGAACCAGGCGGAGACGATCAAAGCCGTGCGGACGATTGTGCGCAATTTGAAAAAGCGGGGCTATAAATTTGTCACGGTCTCAGAACTGTTGAAACAGAGCGGCTGACAGATGATTTGAATAAGAGAAAGCCCTTCCAATTTTTAGCGAATCGGAAGGGCTTTTGGTATGTGAAAAGATCCATATATGAGGACATTATTAATTCATGCTGTTTTTTATTTTACAATTGTTGCGTTCAACGTGTTTTTAAGGTGAGTGAGAGCATAGTCGTGTCCTTGCGGATTAAAGCTGGCGACAAGGTCCTCAGCGATCACGATGTTGATCCCGCGGTTGTAGGCGTCAATCGCTGTATGCAACACGCAAATGTTCGTGCACACACCCGCAATCAACACCGTGTCGATCCCGCGTTCACGCAGTTTAAGTTCTAAATCGGTGCCCGCAAAGGCGCTGTAACGGGTCTTGTCCATATAGTACACATTTTCTTTGTCGCGATTTTCTTGATAAATTGCTTCTAACTTTCCATACAAGTCACGACCAGAAGTGCCCTTAATATTGTGGGGAGGGAATAATTTTGTCTCCGGGTGGTATTGGTCATCCTTTAAATGGAGATCGATCCCAAATACCGTAAAAACACCATTTTCAATTGTTTTTTCTGTTACTTCAGCCATTGCATCATGCAGCGCAATCCCTGGTTCACCGCAAGTTAAAGCGCCTTGCGCGTCCACAAAATCCACCGTATAGTCGATATTGAGGAACGCCCATTTTCGATCGCCAACTGCCTCAACAATTTTATCGTACAAACCTTTTGCCACTTTCTATAACCTCCATTCTAAGATTATGAAGTCAGAAAAGTTCATTCTATCTCTATTTTATAACAATGGGTCCTAAATAACCAGTCTTATAACACAGGGAAGAGAGTCGGCAATCAATTGTTAGCTCTTTGGAATGTATATTACCGATGAGATACAAAGGATTGATGTATTCGTTTCTGAATTGTGAGGAAAAAAGCCGATAGTTGGAGTTTATAAGGTGGAAAAGTGGAGGAACGGAAATCCCGCATGAAAATCAGATTTAGTAATTTCGATTTTCATGCGGTTAATTCCTTTTGGTCCTAAGTTTTATCTTAATTGCACAAAATCATCCGCTACATACCCACTTACTTCGCCAACTTTGACGTGGTACCAGCGGTCGTGTTTTCCAATGATCTCAATTTGTTCACCAGGCTTTATCGTTTGGGTTGGTTGCGTTTGAAAATTAGGCTGCGCGCGCAATCCAACTAAGACACTTGCCTTGATTGTTCCTTGTCGACTCAAACCTGCGCTTCGTGAAGCAAGTGAGTTCGCTTGATTCGCGGTTACAGGAGCGGCCGCCAGTTGTGATGTTGGCTTTGGCGCTGCTGCCGTTGGTGGTTGTGTTGTCTGCGTTGTTACCGCATGATTCGCTTGCGCGATTTGTGTAGGTTGCGGCGACACAGGAAGCGCGGCTGTTAAGGCTGTCCCAGGATAATAAAAGGCCGTGATTTCATTGGCCGATTTCCCTTGTTTGGCCATGGCATTGGCGCCATATTGACTCATTCCAACCGCATGACCATACCCTTTTCCTGAGATTGTCCATGAATCGCCTTGTTGCCCAAGCGAATCAACAAACAAACTTTTAAATACAGTTCCACCGCCTAGCATTTGTCGAAAGGCGTTCGCAGGCACATCGCTAAAATCGCGCTGCATGAACTGCGCTGAACCATCCGCTTGCTTGACGATAAAAGTCAACCCAAGTTGTCCTTTGCTAATCCGATTCCCAGCGGTTCTTTCTCCTGAGAAAGACAGGTTCGTGATCTCCACAATTTTAATCGCTTGCTGGGCGTATCCGTTTTGCTGCAACCACGTTCTTAACGTATTGCTGATTGCTGGATCCGTTTCTTGGACTTGATTCCACCATGCATCGGCCTGTTGTAAGTCCCTTCCTTCTAAAGGTAGCTGAACCTTTTTGAAAGATAGACTCCACGGATTTTGTGGATCAAAAGGGTCCGCTTTTGCGGGTAAATAAGCATTCGGATGCCATAAGCTTCCGCTCGCTTCGATCATTCCACCGTTAGAAGAGGAATAAAGGGCGTCGATTAGGGCGCCATTGTGCATCAATACTTGCCCTTTCGTTTCATCTACGGCTCGTGACGTCCGCTCGTTCCACTGAAAACCGTTGTACACTTGATAGTTGACGGTATCATCAATCAACTGCCCTGCTCTGCGAACCGCATAGGTCCGCGCCGCGATGGACTGGGCCTTCAACGCCTCCAGTTCCCAGGAGGCCGGCATTTCATTCGGGACAACCCCTTTTAAATAGTCTTCGATTGGTAGCGTGTTGATCGGTCGGATAATAGAACCGTTCTCCAACGAAAACGTCATCTGCCCGAGATACGGCTTGCCATTGATTTTGATCACTTGATTTAACCCATATGTATGAGGAGTAACCGTGATCGTGGACCCGCGATAAATCGCCTGATCCCCTTGATAGAGCGCGAGCTGATTTTGATCAGCTTGAATGCGCAAAGCTTGCGCTGCGGGCAGAGCTTGTTGCGTTTCTTCTACCTGAAAACTTCCCATTACATCGACCGCCAAACTCGCTTGATTGCCAACCGTTCGGACTAACTTGACGGACATCGTTGGTTCCGCAGCCTCGCTTGAAGAAGGTGGGAACAAGATTGGACAGAGGAACACCGCGAGAAATGCAACGATTAAAAAGCGTTTTCCGATTAGGGGATAAGATCCCCTTTTTTTAGTAGAGTAATCGATCGTAAATCCTCCTTTCTATCAAAATGAATTCTATACTCTATTATCCTACGAAATACAATGGAAATAAAGGGGTATAAGGGTGCAAAATGTAAATCATTTTGGTAGATTGCAGGTGAAAGTGTGAAATGAGTATGTTGATTTAAACGGATACCGAGAAGAGAACACACCCTTTTTCGTTGTCCCCCATTGCAAAAATATGAGCGGTTTTTGAAAGAAAATAGCCTCTACTTAAAAGTAGAGGCTTAATCCTTCATTATTTACTGATGAATTTTGCTTTTTCGAGTAAACGAGTTAACATCGCGACTGTTTCTGCGCGTGTTGTTGGATCAACTGGATTAAAGGAACCATTGTGATCTCCCCGAACCAAGCCAATGGAAGTGGCTAGACCAACGGATTCTTTCGCGTATTCAGCGATTGTTTGTCCATCGTTAAATTTGGCTAACGCGGAGACTGCTTGACCATGTGTAATTTCGCCGCGAAGCTTTAGGAAATCAAGCGTGTTCGCTAAAATGGTGCTTGCTTCTTGACGCGTGATTGGATTGTTGGCGCGGAACGAGCCGTCCTCATATCCAGAAATTAAGCCCGCTTTGACACCGGCATTAACTGCCCCGGCGAACCAATCTGTTGCATACGTGTCATTAAATTTCGAAGCCTTATCGTCGGTTGGTAACCCAAGCGAACGGGTGATCAACGTAACGAATTCGGCTCTTGTCACGTTATTTTGCGGTTTGAATGAACTATCTTCATATCCGCTAACGATCAACTTATCGGTTAATAATTGAATGTCATTGTGAGCCCAATGTCCGCTGATGTCACGTAGTGTAATGTCGTTTTCAACAACGGTGTATGGCGTATTTGCTGTGCGCTTAAGGACAGCTACGTCTTTTCCGTTTGATTTAACAAACAGGGTTGGAACTGGAGCTACGCTTCCGTCAGCATTTAAAACAACTCCGACAGATTTAGCCGCGTTAGGCTTTTTATCCAAGTTAAACCCACGATCTACATATTTCTTTCCAAAGTTCTTGTATTCTACTTCACGGGATCCGTACTTCACAGTAATGGAGAAGTCAACGATTTTAGATACCGTCTCACCTTTGCCATTATATGAATCGGATGATTTATCGTTCAGGTTGATCTCGACTTTTGCATTGCTAAGATCGGCTTCGTCAATGTTCAGAGCGTTTGCCAGGGCTTTTCTGTTCGCAAGGCTAGCAGGCAGAACGTATTCAGCGTCTTCTGTTTGAATGATGAAGTCGTTATCTTCATTGTTGTCAGCAACCGCATCGATGTCAGAGAGGTTAAGGACAATTTTTCCACTACCTGATTTACCATTGACTGAAGCGATAAATCCTTTTGCATTGTTATTTTTGTCAAGATGCTTCGTTAAATCTTCTGCGTCTAAATTGACAACTGTAACATCATTTTTAACCTCAGTCGTTACTTTTGGCGCAATGACTGTTTTAGATGTTGGGATGATCGGCGTTAATTTAGCTGGAGCTTTAACAGATGAACCACCGCCACCGCCTCCACCAGAACCACCGCCGCCATTACCGCCGTCAGTAGGAGGTGTTGGATCCTTAGGATCTTCGGGGTCTTTAGGGTCTTCAGGAGTTTCAGGATCTTTAGGGAAAAGATAATCCTCTACCGCGCCCACTAGTTTGCTAATTGTGTCGTCATTTAGACCTCTTTCTAGGAAGTCTTTTACAGCATTTTTTCCAACTACTTTTAGGTCCTTTATTTCGAGGCATAATTCGGCTTTTAATTGATCGCTCAGATCTGAATATTTAGGGGATAACTTATCATAAGCGCTATTAATTGCCGGTTCTAATATTTTAATAATGGTCTGACTGTCTTGATTATCGATTAGTTCAAGTAAATCTTTCAGAGATAGGTTCTTTACTTCCTTTATAATCTCTGCTTTGAATTCTTCAGCGAATTCAACTACTCGGTTAACATCGACATCGATGCCTCTTTCATCAAATATTTCTTGGTGCTTTTTTAAAGCATCAGCATCTAGCGTACCATCTTCAAAAGAGATGAAAAGAGGACGGATGACTTCTTTAATCAAGTCTGCAGGCGTGAGGTCGCCTAACGTTTCACTACACTTTTGATAATCAATATCATCACCAAACCACCCTTTTACCGTGTTGCTGTTGGAGTTATGGTAAAAGTTTGTCAAATCCGTTTTTAAAGCATTTAGAGCCTCTTGCCCGGCTTTTGTTCCAAAAATTTTTGAATACAAGTCATGCGCTTCTTTAATAGATTCATTTACTGTGTCCGAAATTGAAGAAGTTGCGTAAATCGGAGCGCCAAAGGCGCCTAAGGCTAGCGTTGTCGCTAGTGATAGACTCAATACTTTACGTCTAAACTTTCTTTCTTGACCCATCAATAAATACCTCCATATGTACTATTCTAAAGTGGAACTTCTAAAACAAATTATACCACAAACCTAGAATTAAGGAAGTTTTTTCAATATAATGGGCCTTAATTGGTGATATAATTCCAGATAAATAAGCTTCTGAAATAAAAAATGTTCATAGTCTTTTAAAATTGTACAAGCATTTTTTAAAAAAAGTTATATAATAGCTTTATTGCACATAGCTGTAATTAGGCTCAATTTATGGAGGTTATGATGAAAAAGAAATTTGTTTATTCTTGTTTAGCGGCAACGCTTTGCTTTTCAACAGGACTTGTCGGACAGGCTCCCGCTGTTTTTGCGGCGGATGTCTCTAAGGTAGCCGATAAGCTGATGAAAGAAAATCCTAAAATGATTGAGGATTGGAAGGGCGCTGGGGCAACGGAAAGCGAAATAAAAAGTTTTGTTGATGATGTTGCTAAAAATGTGAAGACAGACGGGCTTACGGAGTCGAATATTAATGAACGGTTCTTGTCTTCATTTATGAGTGTGCGAGGTAAGCATAAAAACGCAGTTGATGCTGCCCTTGAAACTTTTTCGCTAGATGGCTTAAAGCCGATCCGGGATTCTGTTAAAGAAGAAGTATTAGGAAATACGAACAATTCAGGTGGTTCTAGCAATGGAGGTTCCTCATCCGGCGGTGGCGGTGGAACTACTAATAAAAATGATAAAACTGACACCGACAAATCCGATGAAAAACAAGAGGAGAAAGTAGAGGAAAAACCAACTCCCGCGCCTACACCATCAACACCTGTCTTTTCTGATATTGCAGGACATTGGGCTGAAAAAGAGATCGTGAAAATGTACGAGGCGGGGATTGTGAGGGGCACGGACGGGAAAGCGAATCCGAACAACCCAATCACGCGCGCGGAATTTGCGACTCTGTTGGTAAATCTACTTGATTTGAAAGAGACGACGCAAATGAACTTTAAAGATGCGAAGTCTGACGCATGGTACTATGAAAATCTTGCAAAAGCCTATCACGCAGGATTATTAAGAGGGTACAGCGCGGATCAAATCGGTCCAAACGATACAATCACACGCGAGCAAATGGCATCCATGGTGTACTCTGCATTAAAAATAAAGGGAGTGCCAGTGAACACGGAAAAAGCGTTAACATTTACAGACGCGAACAAAATTGCGCCGTGGGCTGTAGAATCGGTAAAAGCGACTCATGCAGCGGGGATCATCAATGGATTCCCAGACAAAACGTTTGCGCCACAAGGACAAGCGACCCGGGCTCAAGCGATCGTCATGATTTCTTTCTTATCAAACATGTAGACAATAGATCCAAACCCAAAAAAGCAGTTCAATTTTGAACTGCTTTTTTTGTTGCCGATTCTGGACCGAGCGGCCCGTTCACATCCACAATATTCGATAAAAAAGCGATGTGGATTCGGTCATCGCGCTAACGTCGGGTTGCGCCCCAAAACCCCATCCACAATATTCGATAAAAAAGGAGGACGCCCCAACTATAGCGTCCTCCCTTGATCCCAACATTAAAATTCAAATGTAACTTGTACTTGTGAAGTGAGGGTCAATTGACCGTGATTAATTGTTGTTGCTGTTGAATTTTGCATGGCGGCTTCTCCGTCAGCTGCAATTGACATTGCGTTGCGATACTGTAGCGGAGCGACAGTTCCAAATTCTTGGATGGCAACAACTTCTTTGACCTGTTTGCCTAAACCTTTGGCTAACGCGTCCGCCTTTTTTCTAGCGTGATCCACTGCTTTTTGCAGCGCGATCATTTCATATTCATCCACTTTTTCCGCGCCGAACCGCACGCTTTCAATTCGATTTGCTCCTGCTTTGGAGACGGCGTCTAACAACGATCCAATCTGATCCATCTCACGATATGTAACTTCCAAGATGTGTTCGGAACGATACCCTTTCAGGACGTTTTGTTCATTTTCCCAGCGATAATCGGGGTGTGTGTCGTAACGGGATGTTTTCACATCCGCTTCACCAACCCCTTGTTGCTTGATCGCCGCTTGGATTTCTTTAAATAATTCAGCGTTTTTTTGTTGAGCTTGTTGAGCGGACTGACCTTCCGTGATGAGTCCGAACTGAACATACGCCACATCCGGAGTCATCAAAACATCCCCTTTTCCAGCGACAGTAATGGTATTTCGCGCAACTTCAGTCGCCGCGCTCACTGGCGTAGCCTGAAAATGGGCGGCCAACCCACCAACCAAAGCCAGGGATAACGCTACACGAACAACCAATCCCTTCGATCCGTTTTGCATTGAAAATAAATTCATCAAATCAATCATCTCCTCAATAGTCGTCTATAGAATAGAGACGCTGGATATCAATGGAAGGTTGCGCCGTTTAGCGCCGCTCCGCCCCAACAAAGTTTTCGATTGTTGCCGATTGATAGATTATGCTACTATATTAATGTTACTTTGCGGAGAGGAGGGACGAGAAGATCCGCCCTATTATACGTCAGTTGCGTCCCAAACAGTGGACTAAAAATTTACTCGTTTTCGCCGCGGTTGTGTTCGCGGGGAAGTTTCTAGATATTGATTCCGTTTTTGATTCGTTGCTGGCATTCGTATGTTTTTCGTTCATTGCCAGTACTGTTTATATTTTCAACGATTACATGGATATCGAAAAGGATCGCTTGCACCCAGAAAAAGCAAAGCGCCCACTTGCGTCCGGAGAGTTAAAAAAGTCAACGGCGGCAATCGTCGCCTTATTGCTTTTTTCCGTCTCGATGGTTGGTTCGTATGCGCTGCATCCTACCTTTTTCGTGATTCTCTGTTTCTATTTTATCGTCAATGCGTTGTATTCGGTCTGGCTCAAACACGTTGTCATCATCGATGTGATGATCATTGCCTTGGGCTTCGTGTTGCGTGGATTTTCTGGAGCGGTCGTAATCGAAGTTGAAATGACGTCCTGGTTTATCCTGTGCACGATGTTACTCGCTCTGTTTTTAGCGCTGAGCAAAAGGCGTCACGAACTCGAATTGTTCGCGGAAGATCCCGCTCGTCAACGAAAAGTGCTCGAACATTATTCGCGCGGATTACTCGATCAGATGATTTCCATCGTCACCTCAGCGACGATTATGAGCTATTCGCTCTATACAGCGACGGTGAGCGATGATGTGCAGATGATGTGGACGATTCCGTTTGTCGTTTACGGCATTTTTCGCTATCTTTACCTTGTGCACATGAAAGACGGCGGGGGCAGTCCTGAGCGTGTGTTGCTTGACGACAAACATATTCTCGTCACCGTTGTGTTGTATGCGTTGAGCGTGATGTTTATTAAATTATACTATTAGTGTTGGTGTCCAAATTGGAGCTCTGGCGTGCCAAAGAGAGGCGCCTCCACTTAATTTAGCTTAAAAAAAGGAACCGTTTATGGATACAACTCGATTAAAAAAGCGTTTTGGCTATGGTCTCGCGTTTGGCTTTCTCGTCATCGTCGGTTTTTCGATTTGGGGGGATTTTCGTCAATTGCAGGACCAGCTGATTCAATTCCAATGGGGCCTGTTGCCCCTTATTTTTCTGTGTACATTGCTCGGTTACGCCTTGCGTTTTGTCAAATGGGAGCTGTACCTGCGCACATTGCAGATCCGTCTAACGATTCGCGAAAGCGCGGTCGTTTTTTTGAGCGGGTTGGCGATGACGATCACCCCTGGAAAAGCGGGTGAGTTGTTGAAAGCATCTTTTTTACAACGGTTGAAAAATACGCCGTTCGAGCGAGCCGCCCCGATTGTCGTTGCCGAGCGGGTGACGGATTTAGTGGCCATGTTGTTGCTCGCTGGCTGGGGACTCACTCGGTTTAGCGAAGGAATATGGTTGTTGGTCTTAACGAGCATCGTGTTGTTGTCGGGGATGATTATCCTTCAATTCCGTGGGTTGTGCCAACGTTTAATGGACCGATTAAGAAAAATGTTGAAAAGCAAAGGGCATTGGGTCGATCGGATCGAGCGTTTTTACGATAGCTCGTTCGTTTTATTCCGCTTTTCAACTTTTGCGCTGACTTCGTTGATCAGTGTCATCTCGTGGTTATTCGAGTGTCTCGCCTTTCACCTCATTTTCAGCGGACTTGGCCTGACACAACCGTTTGTTGACGCTGTGTACATCTTTTCCTTTTCGACGATTGCGGGGGCTGTTTCGATGTTGCCTGGCGGACTCGGGATCGCTGAAACGAGCATGGTCCGCTTGTTGATTGGGATTGGCGTGGAAAGCGGGGAAGCGTTGGTCGCCACGTTATTCGGTCGGTTTGCGACATTGTGGTTCGGCGTGTTCCTCGGCATTGTCGTTTGGTTCGGTTGGGGTAATCGTTTGATTCAAAAAAAGGGGGAAGAGCGGCAATGAATGTAACGTGGATTTATGCGGTTTTGCCCCTGATCGCTTGGTTTTGTTCAGGAGTCCTGAAATTCGCAATCAACTATGCGCGGTTTGGCGCGGAAGCCCGCGAGCGGATTGGCAACGGCGGCTTCCCGAGCACACATACGACCGTCGTTAGTTCGGCGGTGATGTTAATCGGTTTTAAGGAAGGGTTCAACACCCCTTTATTTTCGCTCGGTCTCGCCTTTTTGATGATCACGATCATCGATGCGACAGGGGTGCGGCGCGCGGTGGGCGATCATGCCCAACATCTTAATCGACTGATTAAACCGTCTCAACAGAAAAAACTGCGAGAAAGTCAAGGACACACAAAATGGGAGGCGCTCGGCGGCTTAGCGCTTGGGGCTCTATTGGGTTACATCGGAGCGTGGATACCATGATCCGTTTTAAGCAGCTGTTGCAAGGCTAAGGTAAATAATTGCGCGAATCGAGAGGGAAGTAACGTATTTCGTCCTGAAATTTAGGAGGAGGTGAAGAGGATCGTTAAAGATTTGTTCGTCAACGGTTCGATCATTATTTCGTTTCTCTTTTTGGGAGGACAACTTTTTAAAGGTGAAACATCGACGAAGTCGAAGATAAATGGAAAAGTGTTATTGGGGATATCGTGCGGCTTGTTGGGCGCCGTTCTCATGCTTTTTGCGATTCAAGTTAAAGAGATGATCGTCGATATGAGGGTCGTCGCCCTCGCGATTGCCACGGTTTACGGCGGTTGGATCGCATCACTTGTTGCCGCGTCGATTATGATTGTGGCCCGCTTCCTCATATTGGGCGTCAATTACATTTCTTTGATCGCGGCAGGAGGCATCCTCGGTGTATGTTTATTTGGTGTAATCGTCAGGCGTTTTAATACGTTATCCACGTTTCAAAAGTACGCTTTAGTGAATGTGTTCGGGATTTGTTACAGCTTTTTTGTGTTCTCCATCGTCGTTGATCAACGCGATGAGTTGATTGCGTTATGTATCCATTACGGTTGGATTTCTATTTTGACTGCATCGTACAGTTATTTTGTCGCGGACTACTTATTTAAATCTTACGAGCTTTTTAAGAGGTATGAAAAAGAATCCAAGGTCGATTACTTAACTGGGTTGTATAATGTGCGCCAATTTGATGCGTTGTTCAATGACCAGCTACGGATGGTTCAAGAGCGTAAAGAGGTCCTTTCTATGTTGATGATTGATATCGATCATTTTAAAAACGTCAATGATACATACGGTCACGGCGACAGCGATTTGGTTTTGCAAAAAATGGGTGAGGTTCTAAAAGAGACAGTCCGTGGCTTTGACATCGTTGCTCGCCATGGAGGCGAAGAATTTGCCATTTTGCTGCTGGATTGTCCACATGAACGGGCCCAAGACATAGCGGAAAGGATTCGCCTTGCCGTTGAGGAAACGGAATTTCCGATTTCGGAAGATCGCATGATACGTATAACCATCTCGATCGGACTTGCCACTTATCCTGAAACAACAACCAACACACAACAAATCATCCACCAGGCCGATACAGCTTTATACGCTGCTAAACGATCTGGTCGCAACCGTGTATGCGCGGCCGAGGCCATGTAGGTGTAGGGGATTCATGAGGTGTGACCAACCACTCATTTGCTAGACTACGAAACTCCCATTTCACCCGTTTATCCTTTTAAATCTCCTTAAATTTTAGTAGTCTTGAATAAAATTTACATACAGTGGAGGTTTTTATGAAAAGATTTGTGAGTGGTGTGATTCTTGGAACGTTTTTGACGAGTGGAGCTGCTTTTGCCGCGGTGAAGGGGGACATCAGTAGTATGAAAATATTACTTAGTGGACAAGAGAAGATGACTTCTTATGGCGGCCCCGTCGTGATCGATGGTCGTACCTATCTTCCGCTTCGTGATGTAAGTGGCTGGTTCAACAGGCCTGTTTATTGGAATGAGCAAACGCGGACGGTATCGATCGATCAACCGCTGGTGACGCTCATCGATTCAAATGGTAAAGAAATCGGAGCGATATTGCTGAAGCAAGAGGCGGGCGGTGTGAACCTAACTCTTGAAGCGGTTGGATTGACGCCTGGTAAACATGGTTTCCACATCCATGCCTCATCCTTTACTGGGACTGATTTTTCGGAGGCGGGTGGACACTTTAATCCAGACGGCGCGAAACACGGATATAATCATCGAGATCATGAAGGGGATGCCCATCTTGGTGATCTTGGTAACATCGAGGTCGCGGTGGATGGCTCGGTAAAAACGGAAATTTTCGTCCCTCGAGCGACATTGGAAAAAGGACATCCCAATTCGATCCTTGGCAAATCGTTTATTATCCATGCGGAAGAAGATGATCTAACGACAGACCCAGCTGGAAACGCAGGGGACCGTGTCGCTGGCGGGAATATCCCGGAATAAGGAATAAGCGCATTGAAACCACCGAAAGGTGGTTTTTTGTTGCGGGAGGGCACCGAGCGTACTTAGAGAAACAGTGCCAAATCTTTAATAATCTTTTTAAATTGGCTTAGCTTACCCGTGAGGCATTTTACTGATATTGAAGCTCTGGACACTTTTTTGAAATTAATCGAAACGAAACGAATGACATTTCAAGAGTTTGAACAAAACGAACTAATAGGGGTAGGGATTTCGCCCGGAGATGGACCCGCGTATCCATGCGAAAGTCGCCCACATCCCGCGAAAGTTGCCTATATCACAAAAATCCCGCCTATATCGTGAAAAAGTCGCTCATAAGCGCGGAAAGGTCTCCCATATCCCAAGGGAGATCGCACTGGAACCCAAACCAGATCCTCCACGAGGTCATCCTTCGCAACAATTGAAAGAAATAAGGAAAAAACCACCTTTCGGTGGTTTTGGATTGAATGAACGCGGCGCGTTCCGAGCGCTTGAGTGGACTCGCCCATAACGCGCCGATCACCACCATGCGCCTATTCCGCGCCAGCAGAGCCAGCGCCTTGTCCATCTCTATCGCCGCCTCCGCTGTCATCTCGCGCCGCCCGCCACAGCAAGCTAATCGCGATCGCGGTGTAA
The DNA here is from genome assembly GCF_003609605.1 of Ammoniphilus oxalaticus. Lineage (NCBI taxonomy): Bacteria > Bacillati > Bacillota > Bacilli > Caryophanales > Paenibacillaceae > Ammoniphilus > Ammoniphilus oxalaticus. Next base: position 23,113 of record NZ_MCHY01000010.1, read on the forward strand.
AGCGCGAACACAGGGTGGCAGGGGAACGAGTAGCGGGCGTTTCCTTCGAAGATCACCGTAACGACGGTGATCACGCAGGCGGGCAAGCTGAATGCGATGAGTAGTAAACGCGGTTCCCAAGCCGCAAGCCCGAGCCCTTCCGCGTTCTCCTCTTTGCGCCGCCAATACCGTCGCGCCGTCGACACCAGCCCTGTCACCATCGGAATCACCCCGATGAAAAAAGCGGAAGCGACCATCGCATGGGAGACGACAGACCAGCGTTGAATGGTTTCGCGAGTATGTTCAGACACGACGTCGTGTTGCCCTTCGACCGCCCATTTCCAATCCCAATTTCGATAGAAGTTTTCATAGAATCGATAGAGTGTCAATTGCATGAAGCGGCCTGGATTGTCCTGAATCCAGCCCCACGCTATTTTTTTCATTGCGGCATCCGTTTCCACCTCAAAACGCGGGTCCGTTTCAGGATAATAAGAGTTTGCCATCGGACTGCCTGGGATTGAATACGGATCCATCCACATTCCGGTCGCGTCGTCGTTGTTATTGATGTAGAGCACATATCCGCTATTTGTCGTTAACGGCACGAATGCGTTAAATACAAAATAATTGCGGATTGACCATGGCGCGATCACGGCGATCGACACAGCAGCGACGAGTGCCGTGCGTGCGATTCCTTTCCACACTCCGCCGCGCGCTTCTTTTAATTTAGCAAAAGAAGGAGCGACGAAGCGTCCGATTTCCGCGAGGAACAAGATGACTCCGAACACAGGGGAGAGGGGCTTGACCAAACTCATCACCCCAAGAATCACCCCGGCGGGTATTAACCATAGCCACTCGCGCCCTTCGCGTTGGGCAAACATGCCGCGTTTTGCTTCGTTTCCTGAGCTATCGCCTGATCGCCGTCGGCTTCGTCGACTGCGTTTTCGTTCTTGCTCATCATCGGCTGATTTCACTGCATTGGCTTTTGGCCAAGACAACACATAGCAAGCAAAGAAAGCTAGTAATAAGAAATTAAATAAGTGCTCGCTGCCTAACACATTGACATAAAACATTTCTTTCGGTAAATACAAGTAAACCAATGTCGCCAGTAACGCGACTTTTTCCGATACCATGCGCTTCGCCAGAAATAAAAATAAAAATGCGGCTCCAAGACTAAGCAGCCAGTTTAATATTTTTGCAAGTAATAAACTTGGACCGAAGATGGCGAAGAACACCGCTAAAAAGCCAGGGTAACCGACCCCTTGGAAAGCTGTTTTCCGATCGAACATCACATATCCATTGCCTTCCGACAGGCTAATCGCCGCTTGGTAGTAGCGGACAAAATCGGAGACAGGCTCCGTATCAATGTTGAACACGAGCCAGCCGCGAATCATAAAATTTAAAGCCAGCAACGCCCAAAATCCAAATCGAATAAACCTCATCTCATCACCTTTTCTCTTTTTAGCTGTCGGCGTCGGGCGGTCTATGTATAAGGGGATTATTTTCCCAATCAAATCGTGTTTCTTCTATATAATAGACAAAACGAAAAATGTGACCGATTGCATCCGTTTCGACAAGCGCATTCATTGTTTCAAGATTGATCGTATGCAATCTATGGAAATATGTCAATTTAATCTGTTTAATCCGTCTGATTTTTTGGAAACAAGTTGCATTCTATGGTAAGATAAATGAAAAATATGGAAAGGGCTTGGGGACCGATGGCAGAGAAAGTGAAAATGAATGTCCAACAAGATGAAGTATTGAACGAATCAAAAGTAAACAGCAAACAAGTTAAATTTATTTTGAAAAATGGCGTACATATGGATGGCATCGTAGAGGCGTTTGATCGTTATGTCGTCGTCATTCGTCAAGAAGGGGACAAGCAGGCGATGATTTATAAATCTGCTTTTTCCACGATCATCTCATAGTGAAGTGAACGAAAGCGGGGTTGATGGGCGACTAATGAACGCAAAATCAACCTTTTTGCTTTTTTGCTCCGTTTTTAGTGTACATATGATAAAATAGTAAGCAAAAAAAGGTGGAAACAAACACGTGAAAAAGGAAAAGTTGATCGAACTCCTTTGTTTGCTCGAACAAGACGGACGTCAAACGAATGAGCGCCTAGCGACATTACTTAATGTGACGGTCGAAGAAGTTGTCGAGGCGATTGCCTATTTAGAAAAAGAACAGATCATCCTCCGTTATCCTGCCTTAATTAATTGGGACAAAATTCAAGGTGATGAACAAGTGACGGCGATGATCGAAGTGAAAGTGACGCCGCAGCGTGATCGGGGTTTTGATGAGATTGCGGAACGCATCTATCGCTTCCCTGAAGTGAACGCGCTTTACTTGATGTCCGGATCTTATGATCTGTCGGTCATTATCGAGGGAAAAAGCATGCGCGAGGTGGCCTTGTTTGTCGCTCAGAAGCTCTCCACATTAGATCCGGTCATTTCAACCGCGACTCATTTCATTTTAAAAACGTACAAGCATGATGGAGTTATTTATGAAAAAGGCGACGATGACCGCAGGATGGTCGTGAGCCCATGAACCCGCGCTTATCACAAACCATTCAATCGATCCCCCCTTCCGGCATTCGAAAATATTTCGAATTGGCGAGCACGATGGAAGATGTCATTTCACTGGGGGTTGGTGAACCTGATTTCGTGACTCCGTGGTCGATTCGCGAAGCGAGCATTTCCATGTTAGAGAGGGGACACACATCTTACACGTCGAATAGCGGACTTCCTGAATTGCGTTTTGAAATTGCTCATTATTTAGCGAATGCGTTCAATCTTTCGTACAGTGATCAAAACCAAGTGTTGGTGACGGTCGGGGCGAGCGAGGCGATTGACCTGGCATTGCGGGCGATTCTCGATCCAGGCGATGAAGTGCTGATCGTCGAACCGTGTTATGTATCGTATGAACCCGTCGTCAAACTAGCGGGCGGCGTCCCTGTTGGGGTCCCAACCGATGCGCAGACTGATTTTAAATTGACCGCAGCTCATATTGAGGCGAAGGTGACGCCGAAAACGAAAGCGATCATTTTTTGTTATCCGAACAATCCAACGGGGGCGACGATGACGAAAGAAGATTGGGAACCGATCGTCAGCCTCATCGAAAAACATAACTTGTTAGCGCTATCCGATGAAATCTATGCGGAGTTAAGCTACGATATACCTCACACGAGCCTTGCGGAAATGCCTGGCATGAAAGAGCGGACAATTCTTATCTCGGGTTTTTCAAAAGCGTTCGCGATGACGGGCTGGCGGATCGGCTTCGTTGCTGGACCCGAAGATATCGTGGAAGCGATGACCAAAATTCATCAATACACGATGCTGTGCGCCCCTGTGATGGGTCAGTGGGCGGCGGTTGAAGCGTTGCGTAATGGAATGAAGCACAAAGATGAAATGGTGACCAGCTATCGGCAACGCCGCAATTTCATTACAGAAGCGTTTAATGAGATTGGACTGGACTGCCTTTTGCCAGAAGGGGCCTTCTACGCATTCCCATCGATCCGTTCAACAGGACTCACATCCGACCAATTCGCCGAACAACTGATTACTGACGCGCATGTCGCTGTTGTGCCAGGGCATGTGTTCGGGGAAGGCGGCGAGGGACATATTCGTTGTTCCTATGCCACATCCTTGCAAAACATTGAAAAAGCGGTCGAGCGGATTGGGGAGTTTTTAAAGCAGAACAAATAAGACGAAAGAGGGAAACCCGACAGGTTTCCTTCTTTTTTTTGGCAAGGTATGGTATAACTAAAACAGTGCTTCATGCATATATAAAAAGGTGGAGTAACAGCTGATATGAAACGAGTAACCATCTTGGGAGTTTCTTTTTCCAAATTAAATATGGAAGAGACGCTGAACAAGCTAACCAACGTTGTTGCCAGCGACTCGAACAAGCCTTACCACGTCATCACCGCCAATCCAGAAATTGTCGTTGGAGCGGATCAAGATCCGGATCTCAAGCAAATTACCGATCAAGCGGATCTAATCACGCCGGACGGGATTGGGATTGTCATCGCCTCCAGATGGCAAGGCGATCCTGTCGCGGAACGGGTGGCGGGCTACGATTTATTGCTCAACTTATTAGAGCGGGGCAACGAGCTCGGCTGGTCCTTCTTTTTCTTAGGGACGAGCGAAGAGGCGAATCAAGAGGCAACAGCGATCATTCATGAGCGCTATCCAAACTTGATCATCGCAGGACGTCATCACGGTTTCTTTAAAGACAAAGAAGCGGAATTGATTGAACAGATCAACGAAGCGCGTCCCGATGTTTTGGTTGTCGCGCTAGGGGCGCCAAGGCAAGAACAGTGGATTTTTAAACAAAAAGAAAACTTACATACAAAAATCGCAATCGGCGTCGGCGGCAGCCTTGATGTCATCGCGGGTAAAGTGAAGCGAGCGCCGATCTTCTGGCAAAAGTTAAATCTAGAATGGTTTTACCGACTCGTCATGCAACCAACGCGGTGGAAAAGACAGCTTGCCTTGCCTAAATTTGCGATAAAAGCCTATTTCGAAGCAAAAAGGAAATGAAACACGTTTGACGGGGAAAAGGGAACTTACTACAATGATTGAGGAAGTATTGACCAGACAGACTGGAGAGGATTTATGAATGGCAGTTTATGTCATGTATCTTGCTATTGCTATGGCTCTAACATTAGTCGCAACTCCATTAGTCAAAAAGCTAGCCGTCCGTTGGGGCGCTGTAGATAAACCGGATCATCGAAAAGTACATACGCGGATCATGCCGCGCTTAGGTGGACTAGCTATCTATATTAGTTTTGCCATCTGTTTTTTCTTGTTCGTGCCAAAAACAAAAGAAGCGCTTAGTATTTTTATTGGAGGAACGATCATTGTTATCACGGGAGCAATCGATGATCGTTACCAAATCTCGCCGAAAGCAAAGTTGCTCGGTCAAATTATTGCTGCGACGATCGTGATGGTTGGTGGGTTGCGCGTCGAGTTGTTCAACCTACCGTTTGATGGTCAAATTAATTTTAGCTGGCTGCTCAGTATTCCGATCACGATGTTGTGGGTAGTCGGGGTGACCAATGCAGTCAACCTAATTGACGGATTAGATGGTTTGGCGGCAGGCGTATCGGGGATTGCCTTGCTGGCGATGTCCGTGATGGCCTTCATGATGGCGAACACACTGGCGATTTTGTTCGGTGTGATCCTGCTTGGGGCCGTGATCGGATTTCTATTTTTCAATTTTCACCCCGCCAAAATATTTATGGGGGATACCGGGTCGCTATTTCTAGGTTTTAATCTGGCGGCGCTATCCGTGTTAGGATTCAAGCAAGTTGCTTTAATGGCGTTCATCGTGCCAATCTTGATTCTTGGCGTACCGCTATCTGACACCTTTTATGCGATCGTGCGCAGATGGCTACATAAAGAACCGATCTTTCAACCGGACAAAAACCATTTGCATCACTGTCTGCTTTCAATGGGTTATTCCCACCGAAAAACAGTGATCGTTATTTATTCGATCAGCGCTGTGTTCGCATTGTCGGCCGTACTGTTGTCTCAGTCGAAGCAGTGGGCAGCTGTCATTTTTATTGGCGTCTTGCTTATCTTATTGGAGATGGGTTCCGAGGCAGTCGGCTTAATGGGAAAAAAGACGGGACCGCTATTAAGGTTTGTACGACTGTTCCGAGTGCGTGAAGAACGCCTAGAGAACACGCGATCAGGAAAATAGACAAGTATAAAAAGAGGCTGTTTCAACGGAATGCAACACATTCTGTGGAAACAGCCTCTTTCTTTATAGGGATGCTTGAGGTGGAATTATCCAAGGGTGGAAATTACCAGCCAGGTGGGGAAGAAACTGGGCGTTGGCTTTCTTTGCGGCGGATAGTATACTAACAATTGTGCGAAGGAGAGATGACCCGCTCCGATGATATACATAAGAACGGCGAATGTATGGAGCTGCGAATAGTCTCTATAAAAAGTTTTTTTAAAACCTCCGCAACCTTTTAGAAACCCGCGCGTTTAACTATATGAGTATAACTTAATAGGGCCATTTGCCGAAGCGGTAAAAAAACCCTTTGCAAAATTTTACTGTTGAGTATATACTATTAAACGTGTGAGCTTTTCACACTCTACTATTCTACATATTGTAATAGCGAGTGGGGAAGCAACAAATAGAGATAAATAAAATAACTCTCAACCTAAACATAAACGAGGAGGAGAAACAAAGGTTATGAAACTTAACAAAAAAGCTTTTAGCGTAATGACAACAGCAGCTATGGTTGCATCCGTTGCAGCTCCATTTGCAGCTACAACTGCGGATGCGGCAGCAGGATCAATACAGGCAACATCTGTTCCAACAGTATCTGATGGAGAGCAAGAAGTAGGTACTGTCCGTGTAATTGTACCGGCTGGTACTCGTATTTCAAAAGGTGACAGTGTTATTATTAAAGCGCCTTACGACCTGATTGGAAAGTTTGGCGGGAAGAACAACATTAACGTACCAGAGAGATTTTCTGGTGACGCTAACGCGTTTTACAATGACAACTCCGATAGTAACTTAAGTGATGAGGCTAAAGAGGCTCAAGAGAAGGCTGATGCAGCTCAAGAGAAGGCTGACGATGCAAAAGAAGCAGCTAAAACTGCTAAAGAAGCTTACGATACTGCTAAAGAAGCTTACGATGAAATTGCAGCTGACGAAGATGCCGATGAAGCTGACGTAGAAGCTGCAAGATCTAAAATGGCTTTAGCGTTAGTTGAGTCGAACGAAAAGCAAGAAGCAGCTGACAAAGCTCAAAAAGAAGCTGATAAAGCTCAAGAAGCAGCTGACGAAGCTAAAGGAATTGTAGCTGGTGATCAAATTCTTGTTTCTGCTAGTCAAACAGGAGCAGATAGAATTACTGTAACTTACAATGGTCCAACAACTAACCTTACAGAAGATGGTGTGTTCTTCGTAAACTTCGGTTCGTTAGATGTTGATAAAGGTGACAGTGGCCCTGCTGAAGCTACATTCGAAGCTTCTTCCAGCAGTTCATTCCCTACAGGGAAAGTTACCGTTGCTAACGTTGCTTCCAAAGGTGAAGTTCAAGTATCCTTCAGCAGCTTAGACAACAGCAACAACCGTTTTGACCCGACTATCAACCTAGCTGAAACAGTACCAGGTTCATTTGCTAGAGATGGCGAAATTAAAATCAAATTACCAAGCGGTTACAAATGGGCTAATGCTACATCTAGTGATCGCACTTCCGAGTATGGATTAACTGTACGTGACGTAGTAGTTACTTACGGTGACAAATCTGTGCTAGATGGATTAACTTTAGATACAAATAAAGGTGAAGACGAATTAATCATCAAATTTGATTCCAAGTCTAAAACCTCTCAAGCAACAAAGATTGAAATTAAACCTGATTTCGTAGTAGACAATGATAGCAAAGTTAAAGACGGTGATATCATTGCAAGAGTTTCAGGTAAAACAAAAACAGATATTTCTTCCGCTAAAATTGGATCATACGGTGAATATGGAAGTAAATTGTCTGTAGAAGATGCAACTGAAATTGTTTCTGGTAAAATCGAACAAGAAATTGGTACGATTGTTATTAAAGAAACAATTAATGAGAGCTTAGTTGAAAACCGTACAGTAACACTAACGCTACCTGAGAGTGCTCGTTGGAATGAATCTACTCTTGGAGACTTCGATTCCAATAAGTCTGTTGATCTAGTGTTTGTTGGTTTAACCGGTACTGACAAGCGCACAGCTAAGTTTGAAGTTCGTAACGTAGGTGATAAAGATCCTGCGAAATTAGAACTTGAGAATGTTGAGGTTGCAGTTGATCCTTCTTTTGAAGGAGATCTAGAAGTTGAAGTGGCTGGTAGTGCGGGTGTTGAAGGTAAGGTGATTGTAGCTGAAGTTGTTCAAGCTGTATCGGTTACAACTGATGTTGTTCCTAACGTAAGTATCGGTCTAACAAATCAAGAAGGAGCTTCCTTTACACTGACTGAAAAAGCTGCTGAAGCTTTAGAAGATGATGGACGTGTTGAACTTCTATTACCTGAAGGTGCTAAGTTTAACGGAACGCCTAAGGTTACTGTTGGAAGTGGAGATATTTCCATTAGTGATGTAAAATTAAGCGATAATGATAGAGCTCTTATCTTTACAATTGACTCTGACAGCACAGAAGCTAGCGAAATTAAAGTTTCTGATGTGAAAATCCAACTTGACCGTACGTTACCTGAAGGTGATGTAAAGGTTAAAGTTCAAGGCTCTGCGGTGGTTGAAACTGCAGCAATCGCAAACCAAAACTGGAACAAATACACAACTGAATTCACAATTGCTAAAGTTGCGACTGCAGCACCTGGAATTAATAAGGGTTCAACTGTGTTCACAATTGGTAGCACAACTTACACTGTAAGTGGTGTTGATAAAACTGCAGACGTTGCTCCATTCATCGAAAACGGACGTACGTACCTACCTGTTCGTTTCGTAGCTGAAGCAATCGGAGTTACAGAAGAGAACATCATCTGGAACGACGCAGCTCGCACAGTAACAATCATTAAAGGTGACCGCGTAGCTCAATTAACAATCGGTAGCAACATCTTAACCCTAAATGGCGTTGCTGTTCCTATGGACGTAAATGCTGTTATTAAAGATGGTCGTACTGTTCTTCCACTTAGCTTTGTAGGGCAAGCTCTTGGAGCGGACATTATCTGGAACGACGCTGACCGCACAGTTACAGTTAACCAATAATTATATTAATATGCATTTTAAAAAAGGGTTCTCCGAGAGGAGGCCCTTTTTTACTCAAAACTAGTCATGCGGAGTTGAAACTACGATGAAAAAAAGATTTAGCTATCTCTTATCTCTATCACTTCTAGCTTCATCGCTATTATCGGTAAATGCGGCTCAGGCAACAGGCGTTCAAGTGCAGATTAATGGTCAAGTTCAACAATTTGATCAACCCGCAATCATTTATAATGATTTTACGATGGTTCCCTTACGTGGCATCTTTGAGGCCCTTGGAGCTGATGTGAAATGGGATGATAGCGCGCGGAGGATTACAGCGACAAAAGATACGACAGAAGTAAGATTAGACCTTGGATCTAAAACAGGATTTGTCAACAGTAAGCCAGTTCCATTAGATGTCGAAGCTCGGATTGTGGAAGGAAGAACGATGGTTCCTCTTCGTTTTATTAGTGAAGCGTTCGGATCTGAGGTAAAGTGGGACAATAAAACAAAGACTGTTTTGATTACAACAAATCAGCCTGCATTACAACAGGTCGACAAAGACAAAGACGAATCTACAAGTAGTGATCAAGGGGAAGCAACTGTTGGGGAAGGTCTAACATATGAGCAAGCCATCAAACTCGCGTTTGAACACAGCAAAGATTTAAAATCAGCTAAAATCGATATTGAAAAAGCGGATAAGTCGTTAGAAGGGGCGAGCGATGCGATTGATTTCATTCCTGCTGCGGGTGGAAACCAAGCGGCATCAAGCGCTTTCACCGGTTGGAACAAAGCTCAGACTGCCTACTTTATGGCGAAGAAACAATATGAGATCAAAGAAGAAACACTAGAATTCGATGTAAAATCGGCATACAATGAAATATTAGTGAGACAAGAAGCAAAGAAAGTAGCTCAAGTAAGTCTGGAAAATGCGCAGTTGAAAAAGCAAGTGATCGATGTAAAAAAGGATAATGGGATGGCGAGTTCTTTTGAGGCAACGCAAGCTAACTTTGCCCTAGAAGAGGCAAAAGCAAATTTGGATGCAGCGACAAAAGGGTTAGCTGACACATACGCTAAATTTAATAGATTGATCGGCAAAAATGCGAATGAACAAGTTGTGTTAGCATCGAAGCCAAACTTTGAAAAGTTGGGGAATGTTGATCTTGATACGACTGTTTCTCAGGTTGTAACAGGCAGCTCAGCAGTTTGGTTAGCGGAGCAGAACGTTCATTTAGCAACACTAGATGTGAAGTACTTTACATTTTCAGGTACGACGAACGATAAAATTGCTTATGAGCAAACTCAGTTAGAAAAAGATCAGGCTCAAGTTTCCGCTGCAAGCACGAAAGAACAGATTGAATCCGCGGTACGCTCGATTTACTACAACATTCATCAGCTTGAGCAACAACATGATGCTCTTAAATCGAACTTGGAAAAAGCGCAGGAAGCGTTAAAATTAGTTCAAGTTCGTTATGATGCTGGAATGGCAACAGCGGAAGATATGTTTGAAGCCAAACTAGCAACGGAACAGCTACAACAACAAATGCTCGGTCTAGTGACCCAACATGATACGCTGAAGCTGGCGTTAAAGAAACCATGGGTAGCGGGAACAAGTAGATAATGCTCTTAAAAGAATCGCAATCTGTTATGCGATTCTTTTTTACATGCTTTTCTATTATAATGGAATAGAAGGAGATGATTAAAAAATGAAGAAATTGCTCACTGCATCCATCTTATCTGTTGGTTTGCTCTTCTCATCTATCGTAACTGTTGATGCTTCAGGCACGATTTCCTCCACACAAAATCCAACCGTTGCTGATGGATTTCAACAATTAGGGAATATTCAAGTTGTCGTCGATGCCGGCAGTTTGAAACAAGGGGATGCGCTTGTCGTCCGCTTGCCAGACTTCGTTTCGTTAACCTTTGAAAATGGGATCCATCCCCACTTTGGCGGGATGCAAAATCGTTTGGTCGCTCCGCTTACCTTTAACGGGCAGCCGAACTGGAATGGAAAAAAGGCTCCCTTTTCAATCAGTCAACCCGATCAACGGCGCTTGGTGATTACATCTTTACTGGATCAAAAAGTTGATCAAGATTTTGTGTTCTATTTACAATTTGGTTCCGTACATATTGACCGTAGATCGTATGGGGCGGTCAATGTAAATTTTGAACCCTCGCCTGGTAGTGGCTTTCCAGCTGGAACCGCGTCAATCGGGAAAGTTTACGGTGAAGAGACGACATTTGAGCTGAGTGCTAGCGGGTTTAAACAAAATGGTGATGAGATGAAATTTAAGCTGCATATTGAAGAAGACGATGCTGTTGCTCTAACGAGAAATAAAGAATTGCGTGTTCGTTTACCGCAAGGATTCGCATGGGATGGACTAAACAAAGAACTAATGATTGAAGGTCAAGCAGGGGATCTGCGAGTGAAAAAGAACTTCAGTCAAGAGATTAGCATTGAGCGCCTTAATGCGACATTAAATGTACCGGGTAAATGGGAAATCCCGCTTCAATTCATAGCCGTTGATCCGTCAAAAACAAAGCAAGGTGAGATCAACATCGATCTTCAGTGGGATAAACTACATCAAATCACGATCGGTTCCTATGAAAAAATGATAAAGAAGGAATACGTGACGTTTAAAGTAGGCAGTACAACTTACCTTAACAATAAAAACGAAAAACGGATGGACGTAGCGCCTTACATTAAAAATGACCGAACGTATCTACCAATCCGCTATGTCGCTGAATCTGTCGGCGTACGTGACCGCCATATCGTCTGGAATGACGTCGCGCGAACTGTCACCTTCTCAGCGGGGAAATCGGCGCAACTACGAGTCGGAAGTAATATCATGGTCGTTGATGGCGAAGAAATCGTCATGGATACTGTGACCGAAATCAAAGATGACCGTGTCATGCTGCCAATCCGCTACATTAGCGAAGCCTTTGGTAAGAAGATTGACTGGGATGACAAGGAACGCACGGTGACGATTGAGAAGTAGTTTAATGATAATAAAAGATATATGTAGCGTCCGTAGTTAATTACGGACGCTACAGAGCGTGTGATCAATTTGCGAATAGGGATGCTTTATAATCAAATAAGTTTCGCGCGGATAAGCGTATCTGCCATCACACTGGACTTCGCATAAAAGAGTCAAATCTATATAAATGAAAAAGGTAATCTGTCCGTGATGGAAGAAAGCCTACTCTCCACTTGTTTTCGCTCATAAGCTAACAGGCGCTGCCGAGAATCCAATCAAATTTTTAAAATTTCCTCAAAAATTCATCTTAAGATACTGCATGCTATATTGTTAGCAATAAAATTCTTGGGGATGACAGCTAAGTTTTTATAGGCTATAGTAAATAAGGAATTGACTTTCGACAAGTCTAGCTCTTTGCGAAAGAATACATAGTCAACAGATAACCATTTATAGGGTTATCGTTGAGTCTACAATTGAAAAATGTTGATGACATAGGTTCCGAGTAGATGCTTGCTAGTTTATGATTCTACTTGGTTAATAGGGAAGCAGGTGAAAGTCCTGCGCGGTCCCGCCACTGTAAAAGAAGAGTCCTTGCAGAGATACCACTGGGCAACTGGGAAGGTTGTAAGGATAATGACGCTTGAGCCAGAAGACCTGCCTATCGTTCATACACCATGAGACTCTACGGACGATGGAGGGGTGATGTAACAGGTGAAGCGAATGCCTTATTTCATACTGTAAATACCTCTTAACTTGGAGTTAAGGGGTATTTTTTGTGCGTAAAGGAGTATTTTTGAACAACAATGAATATCAGTGGAGGCATATGAATGTCGAATAGATTAAGTCCGACCCGTCGTTTAGGGTCAATTTTATTAAGTTTTGTACTTATTTTTCAATTGTTTGGCAGTTCTCTCGGTTATGCGGCGAATCAACATGAGGCTGCGGATTTAAGAAACTCTCGCGCGCTGGATGGAACAAGCGAGTTGGAAGATGATTCAGAGGCTAATGGACAAATAGAATCAATAGAATTAGTAGAGGCGGAAGAAGGAACAGAACTAGCTGATTCGAAGGATTCTTTGGAAGCGGACGATGCGCCTAAAGAAAGCGTTGAACAAGCCGTTGAACAAAATGATGATAAGAAATCATCTGAAGAATCATCTATGGATGAGCCAGAAGATGGAAAGGTTGTCGAAGAAAATGTGGAATTTACCAAGGAAGAATTTGAACTAGACGAAGCGCTACCAATCGTCTCTGCCAAAGAACAACTGGATAAAAATCTCGCTTTTCTTGTCGAAACGGTGGATAATCCAACGTTTGGCATGATTGAGGGAGAGTGGACGATTCTGTCCTTAGCGCGAGCGAATTACACTGTGCCGCATGGATATTATGAACTCTACTACGAGAACGTGGAAAGAGAAGTTTCGATCGAGTTTGAGAAAGAACGAAATCAAGGGAAGCTGGATCGGAATAAAGGAACAGAACATTCTCGCTTGATTTTAGGCCTAACCGCAATCGGAAAAGGCTTTGACGATGTGGCAGGATATGACATAAGAGAGGCATTAGCCGATTTTGATTTTGTGACGAGACAAGGCATCAATGGTCCGATTTTCGCTTTGATCGCGCTGGATACAAAAGGGTTCGACGTCCCCGTTCAAGAAGGAATCGACAATCCGTTAACGAGGGACAAAGCGATTGATTATATTTTAGAACGTGAAATTGACGGCGGCGGGTGGGCTCTAGCTGGAAATATATCTGACCCTGATATTACTGGGATGGCGATTCAAGGATTGACGCCCTACTACGATACGCGTTCGGATGTAAAAGAAGCAGTCGATCGAGCGGTTGCTTGGTTGTCCGAAGCTCAGAAGGAAGACGGAAAATACGCAAGCTGGGGCGTGGTTAATAGCGAAAGCATCGCGCAAGTGATTGTTGCCTTGACAGCGCTCGGGATTGACCCGCATACCGATGAGCGATTCATTAAAAATGGAACATCAGCAGTTGACGCATTGCTTACCTTTGCAATTCCAACGGGAGGATTCGCTCATAACGTAGACGGCAGTGTCGACGGAATGGCGACAGAACAAGGAACTTACGCGCTGGTTGCTTATGACCGTTTTGTAAACGGGCAAAATCGACTGTACGATATGACGGACGTTGTTTCTCGTGAAGAACCAGCAGAAGACGATGGGAGTGGGGGTGACGAACAGCGTTTTTCAGTTAAAGAGCAACTTGATAATACGCTAGCCTATCTAGTTGAAACTGTAGACAACCCGGCAATTGGCACGATAGGCGGCGAGTGGACGATTCTCTCATTGGCTCGAGCAAACTATCTTGTGCCAGATGGTTATTATGATCGGTATTACCGAAACGCAGAAAATGAAGTTGCTAAAAAGTTCGAAGAAAATGAAGGAAAACTTGATGTACACAAAGGGACGGAGCACTCTCGCTTAATTTTAGGATTGACCGCCATTGGCAAAGACGTTGGTGATGTAGCGGGATACGACATTAAAGAAGCTTTGGCTGATTTTAACTATGTCAAATGGCAAGGGATTAATGGCCCAATCTTTTTCCTTATTGCGTTCGATACAAAAGGTTATGCCGTCCCAGCTAAGGCCGAGGTAGCGAATCAGACGACGAGGGAAAAGGCGATCAATTTTATTTTAGAAGAAGAGATTGACGGTGGTGGATGGGCTTTATGGGGGACTACTCCAGATGTTGACATTACAGGGATGGCGATTCAAGCATTAACACCGTATTACGAATCTGACCCTAAAGTAAAAGCAGCCATCGATCGGGCGATTGATTGGTTATCTGACATCCAAGAGGCAGATGGAACCTATACTAGTTGGGGATCGCCAAATATTGAGAGTATTGCGCAGGTCATTGTAGCCTTAACAGGACTAAATATTGACCCGCATACGGATAAGCGATTTGTTAAGAACGGAACATCAGCGTTAGAGGCTTTACTTGCCTTTACAGCTTCAGAAGGTGGGTTCAAACATATATCGACTGGGAAAGTAGATCCCATGTCCACTGATCAAGGAACCTACGCGTTAGTCGCTTATGACCGATTTGTAAACGGCGAAACTCGACTGTACGATATGACGGATGTTGTTTCCACGGAGGAACCGACAGAAGAGCCTGAAGAAAAGGATCCGAGTGAGTCATCGCTTACAGTCTCTGGTTTAACAGATGGCGAAAAAGTAACATCAAAAGAAATCACATTTACCATTAACGGCCAAAATGTGAAAGACCTGCTTGTCAAATTAAATGGGGAAACAATCACGGGAACGGACGGTACGTACCGCGCGACGCTAACGGACGGTAAAAATACGATCACTATCGAAATAACCGATGCAGCGGGTAACAAGCGAGATGAGACGTACACCCTATTTTATGAGCGTACGAGTGGTTCACCGGGCAACACAAGTGACTCTTCTAAGAAAGGTTCAATCACACTATCCATCGACAAGCTCACGATAAATCGCGGCTATGTTTTACCAGCTACAACAGTTGAATTTAGCGCAGGCGAAAGCGTGTGGGATGTGCTGCGACGTGAAATGGATGAACGCGGTATATCTTACTCATCTTCGTTTTCAGGAAAATACAACAGCATTTACGTTGAATCGATCGCTGGCGACGGCGAATTTGATCATGGCAGCGGCAGCGGTTGGATGTACAATGTTAACGGTAAGTATCCTGATTATGGAGCGAGTAGACATACATTAAAAGACGGTGACGTTGTTCAATGGCGTTACACGACAAATCTAGGCCAAGACCTTGGACAGGACATGAGCCGCTGGGAAGACCAGCCTGTTCCAGGTGGTGGTGTTCCAGTCGCAAGGAAGCCAGGAGATAAAAATCCTGTCTTGCAAATTCCTGAGGATGTAAAAGAAGACCATACGGTCAAAATCTCTAAAGATTTGCTTGATACGGAAAATATTACGATCAAGCTTCCAAAGGGAGCGACAGCAAAACAATTTATCAATTTAGCGGATGTAAAGGATCGCATTCCAAAGGTGACGATTGAGGCTGAAGATAAAAGCTTTGTAATCGAGAAAGATACGAAGTTAATGTCGGGGAACGCGCTTTTGGAATTGTTTACTTCCCTAAGTAAGGATGAAAAAGTAGACGATATCATTACAAAACAACATCCGGATCAGAGCATTAAAATCGAAGATGCTTTTTCGATGGGGAATGCTGAGGGGACAGTTATATTTGATAACCCTGTTACACTTACTTTGAAAGGGAAGGGTAAGCAAAATCATCAAGTCGGTTTCATTGAACAAGATGCGTTTACGCCGATTGAAATCTATGAATCGGACAAAGAAGGGCAACGCGCCACAAAGGGTGAAAAACTACAAACGTATGCCTATGTGGATGGCGATGACCTCATTATTAAAACAAATCACTTTACGACGTTTGTTTTATATACAGAACAAAAGCTAGAGTCGGAAGTTAAATCGAGCGCAACAGCAGTTGAATTAAATCTCGCGAACATCTATAAAGACGCGGATCTCATTGCCAATTGGGCTTATCCGTCGATTCAGGAAGCGACGCAAAGAGGTTTAGTAGGTGGCTACAATGGCAACATTCAACCAAAACACAATGTGACGCGGGCTGAGTTCGCGACGATGTTTGTTGGCGCGCTTGGCTTAGACAGCCCGACGGACAAGACGATTTCCTTCACGGACGTAAAAGAAGGCGATTGGTTCTATCCAGCGGTCAATGCCGCATATAAAGAAGGGATTGTATCCGGTTATGACGGCAAGTTCCATCCGAATAAGACGATTAGTCGTGAAGAGATGGCTTCGATGTTGCAACGAGGCTTGCGTTTAGCGGCGCAAGGCGATCCGATTTCCTTTGCGGATGAACAACGCATCGCTGACTGGGCGAAAGCAGCGACACAAGCGGTCGCCTCGACTGACATTATGGTTGGTTATGATGGCGCCTTCCATCCGAAAGATCAGGCGACGAGAGAGATGGCTGTTGTTGTCGCTTTGAAGGCGTACCATTATAATAGAGAGGGAGCGTTGCCTGTCGTTCAGCCAACGGTTGTTAAACCGACAGTTGAAGACAAGGAGCAACTTGTCCACAAGGACGTTCAACAACAGATCGCTCAAACAGCGGCTCATATTCAGCAGACCAATCCATCTCCGATTGTCGCGACGATTGGCGGAGAGTGGTCCGTGTTTGGGGTCGCTCGTTCGGGAGAACCTGTTTCGAAACAATTCTATGAGAACTACTATGCCAATTTAGAAAAAACGTTAACTGAAAAATCAGGCGTGCTGCACCGTGTGAAATATACGGAGTACGATCGCGTGATCTTGGCGTTAGCCGCGCTCGGTAAAGACATTACGAATGTGGCGGGCTATGACTTACGCGAACCGCTCGCTGATTTTGAGACGTTGACGATTCAAGGCATTAACGGTCCGATTTTCGCCTTAATCGCATTAGATAGTCAAAACTATGAGATTCCAATCGTCGAAGGCGTGGCAACGCAAACGACGCGAGAGCGATTGATCGAATTTATTTTAAATCGAGAAATTGCGGGCGGCGGTTGGGCATTGGGCGAAAATCCAGTTCAAGCCGATCCTGATATTACAGGGATGGCGATTCAAGGCTTAACGCCTTACTACGAGACGAATCCAGACGTTCGCGCGGCCGTTGATCGCGGCATTGCGTGGCTGTCCAAAGTCCAAAAGGCGGACGGCGGATTTGCGAGTTGGGGTTCAGTCAACTCAGAAAGTACAGCCCAAGTGATTGTCGCATTAGCTGGCCTGGGCATCGATCCGCATACGGATTCAAGGTTTGTCAAGAACGGCCAGTCGGTTGTTGATTCGCTGTTAAGTTTTGCGGTGTCTGGCGGTGGTTTTTATCACGTGAAGCCAGGCGGCGTAAGCAATGGCGGAGCGGAACCAGGCGTTGTCGATCCAATGGCGACGGACCAATCTTTATACGCGCTCGTTGCGTATCAACGATTCGTGAACAAAGACAATCGTCTTTATGACTTAACCGATGTAAAATAAAATACGTTTGTTGCAAAAGGAGGGTGGAAGAAATTTCACCCTTCTTTAAAATTAACGGAGGTGAAACGATGAGAAACAAAAAGGTCATTTTTGGAGCGGTGATCGCCGTCCTGCTAATCTTAGCCTTTTTTATTGGAGGCGACCGCGATGTGACTCCCTTGCAATCGGAGGAGGCAAGCACAACCACGCGCCTTTCTGACAGCGGCGCTGATAATAACAAGGAAAAAGAAGAATCGGATTTCGAAGAGGAGACGGAAAAATCAGATTCAGCTGCGCAAACATCCGACGAAAAAGAAGTAAAACCAGCTGAAGAGGGTGAAGCGAAACAAGCAGCTGAGCAAGATTCCGTTGCGCAAGAAGGGAAGCAAACGCAAACAGCAGAACGCGCTCCACCGGAGCAAGCGACGCCAGCGAGTCCACCCGCGGCTCCCGTTGAGAAAAAGGTAGATCACGCGCCCGCCCAACAAAAAGCGGAAAAGGCAAAAATCATCGCTCAAGATCAGGCAAACAAGGATAAAAAGGATAAGTACCTCACGGACCCTGTTCCCGCAGGAAAGCCAAAGCCTGTTGAACCGCAAGATGTCATCGTCGATAAAAAGAAACCATTGACCGCGACGCTGTCCGTAACGAGTAAGACGATTTTAAACAATATGCATCTCTTCAATAAAAACAAGCTGGAGGTGCTGCCCGCAGACGGTGTCATTTACGCGCCGCGGAAGGTGACTTTTTATGAAGGAGAGTCTGTTTTTGATGTGCTGTTAAGAGAGATGCGCAGCAATAAAATTCATATGGAGTTTACGATGACGCCCGTCTACAATAGCCATTATATCGAAGGGATTAATAATATTTATGAGTTTGATTGCGGCGAACTGAGCGGTTGGATGTATAAAGTGAATGGCTGGTTCCCGAATTACGGGGCGAGTCGCTACTATTTGAAAGATGGCGACGTAATTGACTGGGTGTATACGTGTGACTTAGGTAGGGACATTGGCGGCGCAGCGGGGGTTATAGGGGGACAATAAGCATGACAAACGATCCTTTTGCTCGACTTCATCCAAGCATTATTTTTTTCTACTTTGTGTCCGTTATTTTATTTAGCATGTTTTTCATGCACCCTATTTTTCAAGCGATTGCTTTTATTAGCAGTTTTACGTATTCGATTATGTTGAAAGGCAAAAAAGGGGTGACATTCAATCTCCTTTATTTAATGCCGATGTTACTCGTTATGGCTATTTTAAACCCCGCGTTCAATCATCAGGGGGTCACGATTCTATTTTATTTAAAAAGCGGCAACCCGATTACGTTGGAATCGATCTTGTACGGGGTGGCGGCGGCATTTATGTTTATCACTGTTATTTTATGGTTCTCCTGTTATAACGCGGTTATGACATCGGATAAATTTATTTATTTGTTCGGCAAAATTATTCCAAAATTATCGTTGGTTTTTTCGATGACGTTGCGGTTTGTGCCGATGTATACCGAACAGCTGAAGGAAATCGCCCGCGCTCAAGAGGCGCTAGGCAGGGGCGTGGCGCAGGGAAATGTGATCCAGCGGGCAAAAAACGGGATGAACATTTTATCGATGATGACGACATGGGCCTTGGAAAATGCGGTCGAAACAGCAGACTCGATGAATTCAAGGGGCTATGGTCTGCCCGGCAGAACGAGTTTTTCCATCTTCCGTTTTGATCAAAGGGACAAACTTATGCTGCTCGCCCTGATCGGATTGGATGCAACCATTTTCATCGGCGCGGCAATGGGAGAGAATACGATTCGATTTTATCCTTCGATAACGTTAGCGGATCTGACGTTGTTCAGTCTGGCCATCTATCTAGCCTATTTTATTTTTTGCGTCATACCGATACTTCTACATCTACAGGAGGCTATGAAATGGAAGCGTATCGAATCGAGCATGTAAATTTTACGTATCCCGAAGCGGACGAGCAGGCGCTAAAAGACGTTACGCTGATCATTGAGAGCGGCGAATTTGTGACCGTGTGCGGGCGGTCTGGATCTGGAAAAAGCACGTTGTTACGGCATTTGAAGCCAGTCCATACGCCGCATGGGAAGCGAACAGGAGATATTTTTTTCTTTCAGGAGCCATTGGAGAAGCTGGACCCGCGTAGACAAGTGTCGGAAATCGGGTTTGTGTTTCAAAACCCGGACAATCAATTAGTGACTGAAAAGGTTTGGCATGAGCTCGCGTTTGGTTTGGAAAGTTTAGGATACGATCAACAGGCGATCCGACTTCGCGTCGCGGAAATGGCGAGTTACTTCGGAATACATACGTGGTTTCATCAGAAGGTGACAGACTTGTCGGGCGGTCAAAAGCAGATTCTAAATTTGGCGTCGATTATGGCGATGCAACCTGCTGCGCTCGTGTTGGATGAACCGACCTCTCAACTGGATCCGATTGCGGCCGCTAACTTTTTAGACACGTTAAAAAAGATCAATCGCGAGCTTGGGGTCACGATTATTTTATCGGAGCACCGTTTGGAGGAAGTCGCGCCCATTTCCGATCGACTGTTTGTGATGGATGAGGGACGGCTGATCGCTGATGGGACGCCAAGAGAAGTGGGCGTGCGATTAAATCAGATCAACCACCCGATGTTTTGGGCGATGCCGACCGCGCTGCGTCTAGCAAAAGGCGTGGAAGACGCAGCGGATTGTCCACTAACGATCAATGAAGGACGACGCTGGATCGATCACTACATGAAGGATAAACAACATCATTACACGGCGCCTGCCGGGCAAGAGGGTGACGCGCTTGAATCGAACAAGCCTGTTATCGAGTTGAAGGAAGTATGGTTCCGCTATGAGAAGAAGTCAACGGATATCATCAAAGATTTATCGCTGACGATCCGACAAGGGGAGTTTTGTTGCATCGTCGGGGGCAACGGCGTCGGTAAATCAACCGCGCTATCGGTGATCAGTGGGTTGAATACGCCGTATCGGGGACGCGTCTTCTTACATGGCAAAGAAGCGCGTAAGATTCCAGTCAAGGAGCGGTTTACGAATAACTTAGGGATTCTCCCGCAAGACCCGAAGAGCTTATTTTTGAAGAAGACGGTAGAACTCGACTTAAGGGAGATGATTGCCGAAAGCCGCATGAGTGAAGAAGAGCGGGAGCGAAGGATTAGGGACGCGTTGGCGTTGGCCGAATTAGAAGATAAGCGTTCGATGCATCCGTATGATTTAAGCGGAGGCGAGCAACAGCGGGCGGCGCTTGCAAAAGTGTTATTATTGGAGCCACAGATATTGTTGCTGGATGAACCGACAAAAGGACTGGACGCCTTTTATAAAGAGAAATTCGCTGAGATGCTGCTTAAGCTAAAGCAGCAAGGGGTGACGATTGTGATGGTTTCGCATGATATTGAGTTTTGCGCCAAATTTGCGGATACATGCGCCCTGTTTTTTGATGGAAGTATCGTCACGAAAAATGAGACGAGAATGTTTTTTGCGGGGAACAGTTTTTATACGACCGCGGCTAACCGCATCGCCCGGCATATTTGCCAAGAAGTCGTTACGACCGAGGATGTGATTGAACTATGTCGGACAAGCAGCTAACGGGCGGGAATCGAACAAAACGAACGGCTTTGTCCGCCTTTTTTATTTTGTTCGTTATTCCGCTCACGATTTTTGTAGGAATCTTTTTTTTAAATGATCGAAAGTACTACTTTATTAGTTTGTTGATCATCACATACACTTTGATTCCATTCGCGATGGTGTTTGAAAAGAGGGAGCCGCAAGCACGCGAATTGATTATTATCGCGGTTCTCGCTTCGATTGGCGTTGCGGGGAGGGCTGCATTTTTCATGTTGCCGCAGTTTAAACCGGTTGTCGCGATTGTGATCATTACGGGGATTAGTTTAGGAGCGGAAGCGGGGTTTTTGGTCGGGGCGACGGTCGGCTTCGTTTCTAACTTCTTTTTCGGGCAAGGGCCTTGGACCCCGTGGCAAATGTTTTGCTTTGGAATTATTGGCTTTTTGGCGGGTATTTTATTTCAAAAAGGCTGGCTCAAAAAAACGAAGCTTTCTTTGTGCATTTACGGCGGACTAGCGACCTTTTTCATTTATGGGGGATTGATCAATCTTGGCAGTCTGCTCATGTTTACCGCTGAGTTTTCCTGGAAGGCTTTGCTTGCCGCGTATATTTCAGGCTTTGGGTTTGATCTTGTGCATACGATCGCGACTGTCTTTTTCTTATACGTCATCTCGCAGCCTTTTATTGAAAAGATCGATCGGATGAAGGTGAAATATGGTTTGTTGGATGGAAGGGAGTGAGCAACAAAAAGTAAGACTTCCGTTAACGGAAGTCTTACTTTTTACGCGTGTAACACTAATGTTTAAACTCGCTGCCTTCTTCTTTCATGAATTGCTCATAAATTTTGCGCATTTCTTCTTCTTCGGCAGGGGCTAATTTTTCTTTTTCGTTTTCTTTGACCGCTTTTTCCAAATCCTGCTGGATCGCTTCCTCATCCGCTGCGGTGAGCTTTCCATTTTTGCGGAGCGCGGCGTAATAGGTTTGTCCCGCCTCGAGCGTTAATTCTTTTAAATATTCATGCTCGGGCATTCTGCCGTAATTCGATAAAAACTTACGATACACTTCTTTTTTATTTTCGAGTTGTTCCTCTTTATCTGGTCCAAATAATGATTTTAAAAATGACATGCAATCACCGCCTTGATTTATTTCACCTAATGTTCATCATAAATGATCTATGCTTAAATATCCAACGTTATAGTTCGATCTACTCAAATTACCAAATCTAGCTCGAAAGCCCACCAGACCTTGCCTAAAATTTGGTAAACTAGATATATAGACTAAGGGAGGTACACGATGTTAAAATGGTTTTGCAATCTTTTTACAATTACCATACTTACCGTTTCTTTATACGCTCAACCTGTCGCTGCTGAGGAAATCAGTTTAGATGAACTGAGAATGTTAGAAGTTTTCGATTTGCTTAAAACTCATCACATAAGCGAGCCGAATGATCAGAACCTGTCTTATGCAGCTGTTCAAGGGATGGTCGCCTCCCTCCAAGATCCCTATACAGCGTATTTTTCGGACGAAGAGCTCGATTATTATTTGGATAGCATTGAGGGGCAGTTCTCGGGTGTCGGGATCGTTGTTGGCGATGAGCAGGGGATATTCACTATTTATGAAGTGTATCCGGGTTCTCCAGCGGAAGTCGCCGGTATTCGGGCGGGTGATCAGTTACGGGCTGTAGATGGACTTTCCGTGAGCGGGCAAGCGTTTGAAACAGTGATGTCGCAAGTGAGCGGGCTTGAGGGTACGAGCGTTTCGCTCACGCTTTCGCGCGATGGGCAGTCTTATACTGTTCAGTTGGAACGGGCGATGATGCAGTTGCCGCAAGTGTACGCGGAATTACTGCCCGAGGAAATTGGGTACATTTACCTATCCACATTTACTGAATATTCGTTCGAACAATATAAGCAAGCGCTCAGTTCACTCAAAAAACAAGGGGCGCAGGCGATCATTTTGGATTTACGGGATAATCCCGGCGGTTTGTTAGATGCGGCGAACCAAGTTGCGTCCTCCTTTATTCAAAAAGGGGCGTTGACGATTGTTAAAAATAGCGAGGGAAAAGAATACCCGATCCCGATTTTACAGTCGGTCGAGAAAGAAACGTTGCCGTTAGCGGTGCTGGTGAATGAATATTCGGCGAGCGCGTCTGAAATTGTTGCGGCGGCGTTGCAAGATTATAAGCGGGCGACGATAATTGGCTCAGGTCCGACCTTTGGCAAAGGGACGATCCAGGAGTTGGTTCCGTTATATTTCGGCGGTTATTTAAAGATGACCGTTGAAGAATATTTTTCCCCCTTACATAAGCCGATGAATCATGTTGGCGTCACGCCTGATTTGCTCGTCCAAGATGAGCATCAACAACTTCAGGCAGCAATCGATCACTTACAGCGGGTGATAAACCAAAAGTCCGTGATGATTGACTAGGTGGGTCTATCTTACCGTTTGCGCCTTGCGCGCATGAATGTGGGTGGGTCGATTATATATTGAAAAGGGAAGCGTTTTATTAATTAAATCTTATTTTTATATAAAAGGAGAAGGATAACATGCGTAAACGTAAACTTTTAGCGGTATTGACGACAATGGCCTTAGCGACTGCAGCTGTACCCGCTTTTGCGGAAACGCCAGATTCAGAGGTGACCGAAGAGGCCGTGGAGACGACAGAAGCAGAGACTGCCGATGATGAGGTGGCTGAAGATACGGAAGCTGTGGAAGCGGTAGACACGACAGAATCAGAGGTTGCGGAAGAGGACGCTGAGAGCGCAGAGGCGGAAGTAGCGCCAGCCCCACAACCAACGATTCCGCCAGTTAGCGAAAAGGTAAGAGTTGGTTACATTCTTAACGATAAAGAAGAAGCTACTACACACACTTACACCTATTATGTCGTATCCCATTCACCGCAAGGGAAATCGTATTGGGCAACAAGCATAGACGGATCAAAGAGTCTTTGGTTCCATGCGCACGAAAACAAAGGCGAATATCTTAATGTGAACGACAATTTCAAAGCAACCTTTGATAAGCAAGGTAGATTGCTATCCATCGAAAAAGTTAATTTATAAGAGTTAAGCAGAGAGGTCGACCATCCCGTGGTCGGCCTTTTTGTCGTTTGGAGAGTGGCGGGCGCTAAGTTTGGGGTGAGGGGACGCCCCGTCATGAGCGCGCGAAGCGCTGCTTGGGATATGGGCGAGTCGAGATATTCACTGTGATATAGGCGGGAACTTGGGCCTAAGTGTCATCTGGAGATGCAGTTAAAATGTAATGGTGGTTTTGAAAATCAATTTTGAACGATAGAGGATAGGGATTTAAGGTGAAATGGTTTGATGTTCGGAATTGCGATGGATCCGCTTGGAGTCGGGTTAGTATGACATCAACTTGATTTTTCCGATCAGCGCTTAATCGAGCATAGTACTTTGCGGCATTTTTTGAAAAGATAATTTTATAGATCATCTTTTAAGTCCCGCCAGTCTATGCATTCTTGTTGCTTGTACTCGCGCATTGCTTTTTCCGCTAAAAACTTTTCTTCTTTCGACATGGGGGTGTCGTCACACTCAACGAACATCCCATCGATCAAGGTAAGGCTGCCATTGATAAGTTTACGGAGCAATTTATAAGCTGATTGATTATGTCGTTCTTCTAGTGAATCAATTAATTTATACAGATCTTCCTTACGAATACTCATTCGTCATCACCTCTCTAATGATTTGCTTTTATTGTAACGCATATTAGGATTGCATGTTAAAGATAGTTGGGTGTTCTATTTTGAAAAATTACAAAAAAGCTGTTAGTCGGCATGGGCGGATCGTCTTATCAGGATATAGGCGATAATTTTAAAATATGAGCGAGGATATTTAAATATAGGCGACAATTTCAGGATATAAGCGACTATCGTGGCGATATGGGCGAGTCTGCTGATATCTCGGCGGGATTTGGCCTTTCTAAAGAGGAAAAAAGAGTTGCCCCAAAGGGACAACTCTTCTACATATCGATGTTATTCGGTTAAATGGTCCACAAGTTTCATGGCTACGACAGCCGCCATTTCTCGTGTGACAAAATCGTTTGGTTGGAAGTACCCGTCATAACCAACCATGAATTTATTCGCGTAAACGGCAGTGATCGACGCTTTCGCGTAATCTTTCGCCTGTGTTAGATCCTTAATTTGTCCGTCTGCTGTTGCTGTTTCAAGATGTAATGCGTTGTTTAACATCACAGCTAAGTCTTGACGTGTGATCGACGCGTTCGGAGCAAAGCTGTCTGTCGAAACGCCTTGGACCCAGCCTTTTGAATAAGCGCCTGTGACATAGCCGTCATACCAAGAACCGCTAACAACGTCCGCAAAAGTAGAATTGCCTGCTTCAGCTGGCGTTTCGTCTAATACATGGTGTAACAAAGTCACGAATTGCGCCCTCGTTAAGCGGTTTTTCGGTTCAAACATTGGGATATCCGCGTTTGTGCCAGACATGATTTTTAAATCATGCGCTCGGTAAACGGCGTCTTTTGCCCAGTCCGCGATTTGCGCGTCATCCACGTAGTTCGTACGCGCTTCTTCGATAGTCGGTTGTGACACCGCCGGTCCAGCCAATTGATAGATTGAACCTTTGCCTTGCGTGTACAAATCGTAAGCGACAAGGGCTGCCAATGCTTGTTCGGTTGCCATTGGATTCGTTCCGTTTCCTTTTATGTGAGCAAACCCGCCGTCGGCTTGTTGATAGCTGAGTAGCGCGGAAAGCAGGTCGCCGTCCGCTTTTACAAAACGGGCGTCTAGCGAATTCACGCCAAGCGCGCTAAGTCCTTGAATCACTTGGGCGATGCTCTCGCTCGATGTTTCTCCAAATTCTTCATACCCGCCATTTTTTAGTTGGGTAGCGGATAAATACTCAATCGCTTTCTCGATCGCCTTGCTTACGTTTGGTTGTTCCTGTTGGTATGGAGCGAGCGCGGACAAAGCCATTGCTGTAATGTCTATGCTGCTGTCGCTATTAGCTCCCAATGGCCAACCGCCATCTTTGTTTTGACGGTCAAGCAGCCAGTCAATTAGCTTCGTTCTGTCCCACTTGGCGTTGCTAGGTACATCATAGTTTTTACTATCTAAGGCGATTAAAGCAAAAATCGCTCCGTTTGTGCCTTGCGCTGTTAGATTTTCATGATTGTAGATCTTTTCAATTAAGTTATACCCTGCGATCGCCTTTGGATCGGCTCCTGCGGCGCTCACGCCAAGTACCATCCGCTCTAAGTCGGTTACTTTACGGAAGCTACCTTGGTTATCTGTTAGCGTCTTTTCAACGGTTGGCAGATACGAAGCTGGGATGTTCGCGCCTGCGCGGTAAAGAGCGAATGCTTCCCAGTCGGAAATAGCTTGTCGTTTTGAGATATGATCGACTGTTTTGTTTATGTTCGCAGAGACATCTCGTTTCGTTAAAGATAATTTATTGCGATCGATTACCGCAAATTGAGTGAAGTGATCGACTAGCCCGGTGACGACACCTGTACTCGCATCAATGACAGCTGGAATCGGAATCCACTCGTTTGTTGTTTCGTCTAACCAGACCAAAGCGAGTTGACTTAAATCAGCCACCTCTAATGGCGCTTGAATCGAAATGAAAACTGGTTCTTTAAACTTCAATCCTTTTGGACCAAACGTGTAAATTGCTGAAACAACCTCAGGTCGACTTGGTATTTGCTTTTGTACACTGATCGTTGTTTGAGTGGCCAATGCATCAGCGGGAATGATTAAGCTGACCTCGTTTTCCTTATCGGCAATCGTCTTGGCTTGGCCGGGTTGAACGGTTTCCGAAAGTTGAATCTTATTCTTTTGCAGCGTTTCCTTGAGTTGCTTTATTTTTTCTGCTGTCATCTTGGTGTCTTTTTTAATAACGTTAATGACAGGTTCTGTCGTATCTTTTAAAGGCGTTTTGTTATTGGCTGGGAGCTTAATATCTTTTAAAGCATCCTCTTGATCCTTGGATAATGTACCACCACCCGTTGTTGGCGCTCCTCCTTTAATGGCCTCCTTAACGCCTAGATCATTCCCGCCATCTTTCGTATATTTCCATTCGACTCGATCACCGGGATTTAACGTAACAGCCCCAGCGCTTTCGGATGGGGAAATATTATTTACAAAAAACAACCAACCGCTTAAAGGTCCATGATCAAACTCGCGCAGGCCAGCGATACCATTGACGTACACTGTACTACCTGAACCGCTTGCTTGGACGGAAGCGCCTAATGCGCGAATCAGCACGGAATAAGGCGTGTCGTTTGTTTTGAAATCAACTTGTTGACTAGAAAAGATGGTCCCCGAAACCCCATGAACACTTAGTGTGACGGATTGCTTCGCAGGTGTTCCACCACCATCTGGGGTTGTTCCAGGGTTAGGAGGATTGGTGGTAGGAGGCGTACCCTCGTTATTTTCATTACCTGGATCGGGATCGACGGGCTTAACACCACCATTATCATCTTCTTGCTTTTGATCGTCAGGGGAGGGGACGGCAGTGAACTCTTTCGTTGCAATTGTCGTTCCTCGTCCTATTTGAACTTTGTAATCTCCTTCCTTGGCGGAGGAGGGCAATTTAAAGCTTAAGCTGTATTTCCCGTTAGCGGGTTTAATTTGATCAATATAAAGGAGTGTTCCGTTTGGTTGATAAATTTTAACGATTAATTCAGATAGAGATGTATTCCCATTCAATTGTACGGTCTGTCCTAGGTTCGTTTGAGCGATTTCATTAATTGTAATCTTCTCTGCCCCAAGCGCATGGATCGGGAACAAACTAACTAGAAGTGTTAAAGTGAGTAAAATTCGTAAAAATCTACTTTTCATTTCAAACCTCTCTTTCCTTAAGAAACTAAACCCGACTGGTAGGTCGGGTTTAACTTTTGTTACTGTCTTAGTTCAATTGGAAAAGCAAGCGTCTTTCCAATGTTCATGGGATTAGTTAATTGATCAAGTAAAAGCACTTTGACTCTATAATCATCATCTTCAGATACGTTGAAAAAGGCCGACACTTCTTTTTCAGCTTCTATCGATTCTTTTAGGGATACCATACTAATTGGTTCTTCATCTTTGAATAGTTGAAAAACAATATATACAGGATCATTATCTTTATCATCGACTTGAGAGATTTTTGTAGTTATATATATTCCGCTTTCCCACTGAATCGATGCCGAATTAATCTCATAAGGTTTTAGAGCAGGAGGAATGTCTCCCGCATAGTGAATTTCACTATAGAGAGTTGACTCTCCCTTATCATAAAAAAGATTTAAAGCAGCTAACGCCTGCAATGCTTGTGGTGTTGCAAAGAGGTCTTCTTTACCGCCTTGTTTGCTGCTGAAAGCGCCGTTATCTAGTTGAAAACTTAATAGATCAGTAACAGGGTTGTTTCCATTCTTTTTTGTAAATTCAATCCCTTGTGGATCCTCGCCTGCAGCTGTTAAAGCCTGAATGACTTGCGCGGAAGATTGGCTGTTATGTCCAGTAAACATGTCGATATACCCGCCATTGTCAGCTTGCATTTCTTTCAAGACTTGAATACCTTGGTTAATTGCTTCTTCAACTTCAGGTCGATTTTTGTGTGGGGCTAAAGCATAAATTCCCATTGCTGTCATATCTACAGTCGGTTCGTCCCCAAAAAAGGTCCAACCACCTTTAGCCAGCTTCCCCTTAACAATTTGCTCAATTAGTATCTCGCGTGTCAGCTGCGTATCAGCGGTCTCTTCCGCTTTCGCGGTATCTAAAGCAATGAGAGCAAAGAAGCTAATGTTAATTGAAGGGTTCGAATAATTTTGCAATTCTTTGACTAGGTTATTTCCGCCAAAAGATGTCGGATCGTAACCTAATGATTGAATAGCTAAAATAGATTTTGGAATTTGCCCCTTGTTCGCTATTAAATTTCTATCTAGTAGAACTTCCGCGTAAGAATGATCATTGGTGGTGTAAGGACCGCGATTAATATCTTCACCTAAGGAGTTTAGCGCCAGTACTACATCATCATTTCCTGGTACCCCTTTTTCGCGGTAATAGTTAATTATTTTATTTGTAGCTTTTTCTATTTCTTGCGTCAGTACATTGGTATCTTCTATCTCCGCGTTGTCTTTGGGTTCATCGACTTCCTCTTCGTCTTGGTCCCAAGTCCCCCATTCCGTATAATACACAACGATCTCATCATCGTCTTGCACTGGGAATTGAGCCATTCCAAGGTCATAAACTCTTTCATCTAAGGTTTCATTTCGATAAACGCTATACAGCCATCCACCAGTTTCGTTCGAGATAATCTCGTTAATGGCCTCAATGTAGGGGGTGTCATACGAATGATTCACTTCGTAGGTTATATCCTCTTCATCTAAAACTTCGATCAACGCATCGTAGGCTGTAGTTTCCCGACCTTCGATATTCTCTAACGTAATCGGTCTTTCTAGGATCACGTCATCTTTGGCTTCAACACGAATTGAGACGGTTGTTGTATTCTCGGTCGTTACCTGCGCATCAACTTCTACCCCATCCGCCTTAACCAAGCCAGCTGGCGTGATCAGCGAAAAGATCATCGCAAACATGACCAACCACGAGAGCCATATATGTTTCACTTTGTAATTCATTTCTTTCCTCCTCATTTTTTGAATTAAAAAGACGCCCCTACAAAAAAAGAGGACGTCTCGATTGATCATATTACAAAATGACGCGTGTTTAGATCGCTTTCAACAGCCACTCCCTATAACCCGTAGGTGATGTGTCTATCTTTATCTAGCGGCAGGTCTCCTGACTTAGCGTCAACTCGCTTGTTTCTCCTTCCCAACCTTAATATGATCAGTGGACTTTTTGAAATAGCGATCAGCTTCACAGTGGCGGGGACCGTGTCGGAATTGTAACCGACTTCCCTTTTAAAACACGAATAAATAATGTTACCGATAGAAAAATATATGTAATTGTCTACGGTGATCATAACCTAGGGTGTTATTTTCTGTCAATATCCGATCGTTTACGACAAAGGAGCAACTGTCGGAAAAGATTGACAAGCTTTCTGGCATCCGCTATTCTTAGTCAGAACGGATACTCTTATTCCGAGAAGGCATGAGGGACTGGCCCGATGACGCCCGGCAACCTACGAACTGAATTCATATTTTTCCATAAATAGGGAAGGATAGAATGAGGCCGTGTAAGGTGCTAACCAGCAGGATGAGTTTTATTTGTCCTGGAAAATAAGAGGTAAAAAGGATTTGAACGCGATAACCTTTTTCCTCACGGGGGAAAAGGTTTTTCTTTTTTATCGCCTCTTGATTATTCGGAAAGTAACCCGTATCTATATAGCTATTTTTTGAAGGAGGTACGTGAAGTATATGGCTTTACAAAAAGGACGTCATCTTTTCACATCTGAATCTGTAACGGAAGGACATCCCGATAAGATTTGCGACCAAATTTCGGACTCGATCTTGGATGCGATCTTGGAGCAGGATCCTAATGCGCGGGTTGCCTGTGAAACGGTTGTTTCAACGGGGTTAGTGTTAGTCTCTGGGGAAATTACGACAACCTCTTATGTCGATATTCCAAAAGTGGTTCGCGAAACGATTCGCGAGATTGGTTATACGCGCGCAAAATATGGCTTTGACGCGGAGACATGCGCGGTGCTTACGTCGATCGATGAACAATCCGTTGATATTGCGCAAGGGGTCGATCAGGCGTTAGAAGCGCGTGAAGGCCAAATGACCGACGAGGAGATTGAAGCGATTGGAGCAGGGGACCAAGGGTTAATGTTCGGTTTTGCTACGAATGAAACTCCGGAATTGATGCCTTTACCGATTTCCTTGGCTCACCAATTGGCTCGTCGTTTGACGGAAGTTCGGAAAAATGGAACGCTTACTTATTTGCGTCCCGACGGTAAAACGCAAGTAACAGTTGAATATGATGGGGACAAGCCTGTTCGCGTTGATACGATTGTCATTTCTACGCAACACGATCCTGAGACAACACTGGAGCAGATTAAGGCGGATCTACATGAGCATGTGATTGGGCCAATTGTTCCCGCGCAATATTTGGATGAGGCGACGAAATACTTTATTAATCCAACAGGACGTTTTGTAATTGGTGGACCGCAAGGCGACGCGGGTTTAACCGGACGTAAAATTATCGTGGACACGTATGGTGGTTACGCTCGTCATGGCGGCGGCGCTTTTTCTGGAAAGGATCCGACGAAAGTGGACCGTTCCGCGGCGTATGCGGCGCGTTATGTGGCTAAAAACATTGTTGCCGCCGAGTTAGCCGAAAAGTGTGAAGTGCAACTCGCCTATGCGATTGGGGTTGCCCAACCGGTCTCGATTAGCGTCGACACGTATGGCACCGCTCGGATTTCAGAGGAAACGATTGTGGAATTAATTCGTAAGCACTTTGACCTGCGTCCAGCGGGTATTATTAAAGAGTTGGACCTGCGTCGTCCATTTTATCGCGCGACCGCGGCTTATGGTCACTTTGGACGGACCGATCTAAACGTGCCTTGGGAGCGAACGGATAAAGCGACATTATTAAAAGATGAAGCGAAAGCATTCGTGTAGGCTGCGATTTAAACGACAACTTTATTTTTTGAAAAGGGCAGATGAACGTATTCGTCTGCCTTTTTGCTTTTTTCAAGGCATGGAAGTAAATTTACTATGTACACTAGTAATAGAAGGTTAAACAGGTTAAGTTTTTGTGTGAGAATGTTTGCTTGAGGAAAGGCCCCCATAAATAGAAAGTCCCTTCCGAAGCATGTGGATGTAGGAGAGTCGATGCAGCTTGGGATAATCACTTTGGGCTAACTTTCCTTTTTATGGTTAGAAAAGTTAGCATTTGTTGATATTTGAGAAGCGAGTCGGTATGATTTTAACTATACTAAATAAAGATCTAGTACCTTTCTGAAGTAGTTTGGATGAATCATTTCATAACAAACAAATGAAAAAATAGTCGCGTCGTTGAGGGCGTGATGGGATAAAAGGAAGTGAGCGTAACTTTGCCATTAAATATTGATCTCACTCACTTGGATGATGTTTTAAAGAAGACGATTTCAACAGTGGAAGGCAGTAAGGGTCAAATTTTTGATATTGCCGAACAAGCGCGTCAGGAAAGTTTGTCGGCGACGCAAGAACTTGAACGAATACAACGTGATATCACGGACTTGTTAGAGTCCAACGATAGACTGGAAGAACAGTTCCAAGCGAGTCGGAGGCAGTTGGCTAATGTGAGTAGAGGTTTTGAACGGTATGAAGAAGCCGACGTTAAACAGGTGTACGATATTGCCAGTCAGCTGCAAGTAGAGTTATCGATCGCCAGGGAAAAAGAGTCTCACTTACGAACACGGCGCGATTCCTTGGAGCGACGATTGCGGAATCTGGAAGGCACCATTGAAAAAGCGGATAATATTATGGCCCAAATGCAGTTTGTGTTAACTTTTCTTTCGGGTGAGTTGGAAAATATTAACATAGCCTTTGAGTCGGCCGAAGAACGACGGATGTTCCCGATGCAGATTATCCAGGCGCAAGAAGATGAGCGTAAACGGGTCGCTCGCGATATTCACGATGGTCCAGCTCAATCGATGGCTAACGTCGTCGTTCGCAGCGAATTTGCGGAGCGTATTTTAGCTCAAGGTCGGATTGAAGAGGCCCAACAAGAATTGAAAGATTTGAAAGAAACGGTGCGCAATACGCTAGGTGAAGTGCGTAAAATCATCTTTGATTTGCGTCCGATGGCGCTTGATGATCTTGGCTTGATCCCGACGCTTCGAAAATACGTCGACGACTTTGGTCAGCGGCACCACATCGGTGTAGAATTAATAACGGGCGGAGAAGAACAGCGCTTGCCTTCCACGGTGGAAGTTGTCACGTTTCGCATGATCCAAGAGGCAATGAACAATGCGGCCAAGCATGCTAAAGCAGATCATGTCCTCGTTCGATTGACGTTTTCTCCCAATTGTGTAAATGGAGAAGTGCGAGACGATGGAATCGGCTTTGAATATAAAAAAAAGACAGGCCAGCCGTCGTTTGGTATTATGGGAATGAAGGAAAGAATGAAACTGCTACGTGGCGAGGTAGAAATAGAGTCTTCGCCAGGAGAGGGAACGAGTGTAACTTTTACCATTCCGTTGCAGGCGGAAGTAGGCATAGTAAGTTGAAAAAATAAGGGGGGATAACGAATGGAAAGCACAATTTCAATTGTCATTGTCGATGATCATCAACTTTTTCGCGAAGGCATCAAACGCATTTTAGAAATGGAACCCACTTTTGAAGTTATCGGAATCGGGTCCAATGGCGAGGAAGCGTGTCAACTAGCGGAAACGTTAAAGCCGGATGTGTTTTTAATGGACATTAACATGCCTATTATGAATGGCGTCGAAGCGACTGAGCGCATTAAAGCGATTGCGCCAGACAGTAAAGTGATCATTCTATCGATACACGATGATGCAAACTACGTTCATGAAGTTATTGCGTCAGGAGCTTCTGGTTATTTGTTAAAAGAGATGGAATCAGACGCGTTAATCGAGGCAATTCAAGTTGTCGCGGGTGGAGCGGCGTATATTCATCCAAAGGTGACGGGAAAGCTGATTACCGAATACCGACGCTTAAGCACGTTGCAAGAAGGGTCTGAAGTAGCTCATGTGGAGGTTGGGAGCGATGAGACGGGAGACAGCCCGTTCACTGCCTTAACCCCGCGGGAAAGAGAAGTATTGCAGCTGATGGCGGAAGGTCGCAGCAACAAAGCGATTGGCGATTCCTTATACATTAGTGAAAAGACCGTTAAAAATCACGTTTCAAGCATTTTGCAAAAGCTCGTTGTGCAAGACCGCACACAAGCAGTTGTTATTTCCATCAAAAATGGCTGGGTAAAAATCAGCTAACATTCACCCTCGGCTCCGTTGCGGAATATCCTAATAGCAAAAAGGGAGGGGTATCCGTGATCGCGACGCTAATCCTTTGGTTATTTGCTGTCTACGGGGTATTCACCATCCTTTTTCAATGGATGATGCGTTACAATCCGTACGCTCGGGGCCGTGAAGCATGGAAAGTCCACCTGCTCGTGCATAATTCTGAAATTTGTTTGGAAGGAGCGATTCGCTCGCTCGTTCACCTTTCGCGTCTAAAAGGACAGCCGTTACAGCTCGTCGTTTGCGACTATGGATCAACGGATCAAACAGAACGGATCTTGCGAACATTTCAAAAAGAAAACCCTTACTTATTCGATCAGATAGAAGTAGTAACAAAAGGAAGCTATTGTCTCATTTCCATGGATGAAACAGAAAAAAGGGATTTCTGGATGACAATCGATCTGCGAAGTAATGATGTACCTTCTGGCGGCGGAGGTGGAGCCACTCTTCAGACAACTTAAAATATGAATTCGTATGCATCCAATTTGGGTGTATTTTTTTTGTCCTTTTAGGCTGAAAGGGACTTTTTCATTTATCGGCAAAAATGATACCTTCAAAGGGAATTTAATTAAAACTCCATTAATACGAATGGCGAGAGGCGCGGATTTTTTGAAGCGGCATTGGAAAGTAACGTTCGGGTAAGGGCGTTGTTACGAACAATGTTTTAACGTTGTGGTGTGGGTGAGGAAAATCTGAATGTAAATTTCGCCAAAGCAAAGTGGGGTAGGGAGGGAATCATATTGTCTTTCTTTGGTTTTATTAGCTATGAGGCTAACGGAACGCGTTACCTAACTTCTGATTTATCATTTGATCTCGTTTATTGGGCATTTCGCGGGATTGAAACGATTGAGCAAGTCGGGGGTCCCGCCTCGCTTGCCTCAATTGTGGGAGGGGCTGCCGATTTGATCGAATTGCAGGGGCGTGTCGATCAGGAACAAGGTCAACGTCGGATACATTCGGTTACACTTCACTATGATCGTTATCAAACGGCAATCCTGCTTGCGGCGCGGATTCCGAAAGGTCGCGTTTTGTTGGCGGAGGAATTACGCCAAATTATTCGTCATCCGCAATGGCTGGACGGAATTCAGTATTTGTATTTGCAAGGGAAAGCAAATCTGTCGCCAGGTATTGATTTGGTAAGCGGACGATGTCAACGATGCGGACAAGGTGACATCGTTCCGACCGCATGCGCGACGTGCGGCGGACCGTGCGCTTACTGTCGATGTTGCTTACAAATGGGGCGCAGCAAAGTTTGCGCGCCGTTGTATTATATTGCTGCGGAGGAAGAAAGGGTTCAGTTCTCTGCTAGTGATCGCCAAGAGCTAGTCCGCGAGCGCCAAGCTAGGCTGCAATGGAGCGGAACATTGACCGCAGCGCAACAAGCCGCCTCGGAACAGGCGATCGATTTGATCAAAGGCGTTGGCCAACAGCTTTTAGTTTGGGCGGTTTGCGGCGCGGGAAAAACAGAGGTTGTGTTCGGGCCGATAGAAGCGGCCGCGCGACAAGGGCAAAAAATATTACTCGTTACCCCGCGCAAAGATGTTGTGCTCGAATTGACGCCGCGCCTAAAGCAAGCTTTTCCCAATTTGTCGATCAGCTCAGTCCACGGCGCCAGCAAGGAGAAATGGGTGGATGCGGAACTAACCTTATCGACGACCCACCAAGCGCTTCGCTTTTACAAAAAGTTTGATCTGGTCATCCTTGATGAGGTCGACGCCTTTCCGTATCACCAAGATCCGATGCTTTATTTTGCGGTTGAAAGGGCCAAAAAACCGACGGGTAATCTCATCTACCTTAGCGCCACGCCGCCCGACTATCTCCGCTCCATTCCTCAAGTACGTATTCCCGCTCGTTATCATCGGAAGCCACTGGCTGTACCCCACTTCTATTTTTACAAAATGCGCGGAGAGCGAGTCCCGCCCATTTTTAAGCAACTACTTGACTATTTGATCATGGAAGAGCGACAAGCGTTCGTGTTTGTCCCATATATTGAGCTCGTAGGAAAGCTAGTTAATCAACTGATTAATTTAAAAAAGGAACTGAATATTGCGGGCACCCATTCTCGTGATCCGTTGCGAGCCGAAAAAGTCACCGCTTTTCGTAAAGGGGAAATTCGCGTGTTAGTCACAACGACAATTATGGAGCGAGGTGTGACCGTGCCCCGAACAGACGTCATCGTTTTTCAGGCGGATGCCCCAATTTTTGATGAGGCTTCGCTCGTGCAAATTAGCGGTCGGACCGGTCGTTCCTTCGATGATCCGATCGGCCGTGTTGTATTTATCGCTAGGGAAAAAACGCGCGAGATGGTCAAAGCCCGTAAACATATTAAAAAGATGAACAAGCTCGCTCGAAAAAGGGGGTTGCTAGATTGAAAAATTTGCTCGAGTTATTATTCCCGACCCCACCAAGTTGCGTTTTATGTGAGCGAAAAGCGGTTCAGCGCGGTTTTTGTAAATTATGTTGGGAGAGCTTGGAGTTGATCGATGATCAGCAAAGATGTGAACGCTGCGGACGAGCCTGGTCTGAAAAAGGGACTTGCAGTGATTGTCGTCGCCGATCGGATACGTATTTCGTTTGTAACCGCAGCGCTGTCCAGTACAATGACAAAATGAAAGAGATGATCAGCCTGTATAAATTCCGCGGACTTGAATTACTCGCTGCCAGTCTGGCCCTATTCCTTGAACAAGCCTACCGAACGCATTACACCGAGCTCCATTTTGATGCGATTACCTTCGTGCCCCTCCATGAAAAAAGGCTCCAAGAAAGGGGATTTAATCAGGCGGAACAACTCGCTCGTATCTTAGGGAAGCGAGTCAATATCCCCGTTTATAGCCTACTAACTCGTATCCGCTACACCGAAAAGCAGAGCAAAAAAGGCCGCCAAGCAAGACTGGAGGTATTGGGTGAGTCATTCGCGGCGCTCCCGATTCCACCGTCGTCGCCATCGATCAAGCGCGTCCTTCTTGTCGATGACATCTACACAACCGGCTCCACCCTGAATCAATGCGCCAAAATTCTCGCCGATCAGGGCCTCCTCGTTTATACGCTAACAATTGCAAGATAGGGCGCTTTGGGGGATGGCGGAGTCGGTGAGGTGGGGGGGCGTGAGTGTCTGAGGGGCGAGAAGCCCCCTGTTGGTTGGATCGGGAGGCGATGTGAGGGGAAATTTGGGGGGAATTGGGGGGAAGCGTGGGGCGGGACAAGCTGCTTTTTTTAGAGAGCTGTGGGAGTTAGATGGCTAAGGTTATTTAGTCGGCGGCAACACTTTTTCAGAGATTCGAACGTGCTTGGGGAATCAGGGGGATCGTGGTTAGAAAGGTGGCCGTCCGCAACTTGGATTTAGCCCGCAAACTTTTGAAAATAGAAAGAAAGAGGTGAGGAACATCGGATTTGAAAAAGAATACGTAGCCTTTATTCAAAGTCATATGCGTGTGAGGAAGGGGGAACGATTGCGACGATTGACGGAAGGATCACTTTTTGCTGAAAAGTTGTTCCTAGAAAAAGTATGGTGGCCGCTGTTTCACCAATTTAACTTTTTGCATCCCGAGTATGAAGTTCAGGATTATAAAGATGGCTATCGATATCTAGATTTTGCCTATTTGCGACCCATGATCAAATTGTGTTTTGAAATCGATGGGTATGGCCCCCATATGCGCCAACTGAGCCGCTGGCAATTTATTGATCAACTAGAAAGGCAGAATCATCTCGTGTTGGATGGTTGGACCGTCATTCGATTTTCGTATGATCAAGTAAAAGACCATCCCCGCCGCTGCCAGCAAATCACGGAACAGATCATTGCCAGATTAACGGGCCACGGACTGGGTTCGCTAGAACTATCTATCGCGGAAAAAGAAATCGTGAGCTATGCGTTGCAAACAGGGAAACCCTTCTCGCCACGGGAAATTTGTCAGCTGTTAGATTTGAGCCCTAAGCCTGTAAGACGGATACTATCGGGGTTAGTTGAACAAAGAATGATTGAACCTGCGTTCACAGGGAGGGAGCGGATCCATGGATATAGATTAGTGAGGGAAACGAGGAATCCATTTCTTTAATAGATTGAAGGGAATCATGTGTCTGCGCGGTCCAGTCCTCGTGTAAGGGTCCCAT
>NZ_MCHY01000011.1 GCF_003609605.1 Ammoniphilus oxalaticus
CATTCATGAGAGCGACCAATTACTCGATTGCCAAACTTAAATAACAATAGAAGAACTGTATAATTAATTTAACACTCTCTTGTATAGGTTTATGTCGATCGAACATCTTGTTCGTAGCGACAAGTAATAATATAACACGTATGCCTTGCGAATGCAAGACCTTTTTTTAAAAAGTTTACGAGTTTCAGTTTTAAACCAAACTCAATCCCGCCTCACGTATTAGCAAAGCATACAGGCAACATGTAATAGGCTACCATTCCCGCGCTCAATTTTCAAGCGCAGTCGTTTGCTACATTCTTCCTCACTAAAAATCTACATAAATTTAATGGGGGGCCTTCCTATGCCTTCTTATCTTAGTATTTTGTTGTTGAGGTTGAAGGCATTCTAATCATTTGGATAGATGAATAACACAACCGTCGCTGGCAATTGTTACGCCATCTCCAGATGGCGGCAAATTCCGTATTTAATTGAACCAAATTGTTTTGTATAGCAAATAATCTCACGTAGCGGTAACAATTCCAGATGGCCCCCCAAAAAAAGCCGCCTGATTTTCTCAATTTATCGAATAGATAGGCTTATTCATAGTTCTCTGACTTGATTCGAATGTTTACATAGTTATTTCCTTTTTATTTATGAGCAACTTCTCGTTATACTCATATGATACAATACTCATAATACGATACGCGATATACGAGAGACGCCGTAAATGACGGAGGTGAAGAATCGTTGAGTTCTGATTTTATTCGTGTGAAGGCCTTGGAAGGTGAGCTGAAGTTGTCGCAAGTGAAAAGCCGTTTCGGTTGTTCAATTACGACAAAAGAGCTTGTTTTTCAAAAACCCCATCAATCATATCAAATACAGTTGTCAGATATCATTAGTATGAAACCGCACCATCTTGAGGCAAGAGACATTGCATTTGCTGTTCATACGCCGCGACAAGAACCGGTCATTGCAACATTTGAAAAGAATTATTACTTAATCTCTGCGGAAAAAGTGACAATCTATAATCGAAACGGTGTCTTTGAAAAGGGCCAAACCCAAGTCATTGCGCCGTTGAGCCAAAAGATACTGGAACATATTGCCTGTTACAGTAATTTAACCGTCTTTTAAAACAGCGCTAAATCGAGTCCCCTTTGCTGGGGGCTTTTTTGTTTGATCGCCAGTTACCAATTAACAACGGATTGTCTTTTGCGCTAGTAGCAAATATACTTGATAAACAACTTAGGCAAAGTCGTTTACTTTTATAAAACTTTCACTCTTTATTCAAAAAAAGTGTTAAAATAAGATGATATCTAAACGTGTGAGGTGTAAATCATGAAGAGAGAACTAAGAAGTGACATTATTAAAAGAGGATTTGATCGCGCTCCTCACCGTAGTCTTTTGCGAGCTACAGGAGTTATTCAAGATGAATCCGATTGGGACAAGCCATTTATTGCGATTGCGAATTCATACATCGACATCATTCCTGGTCATGTTCACCTTCAGGAATTTGGAAAGATAGTAAAAGAAGCTGTCCGTGAAGCGGGCGGTGTGCCGTTTGAATTCAATACAATCGGTGTGGATGATGGAATTGCGATGGGACACATTGGTATGCGGTATTCGCTGCCAAGTCGCGAGATTATTGCCGACTCGATTGAAACTGTTGTTGACGCGCACGCTTTCGACGGACTGATTTGTATCCCTAACTGCGACAAGATTACACCAGGCATGATCATGGCGGCTTTACGCGTGAACATTCCTACAATTCTTGTTACTGGCGGTCCAATGAAGGCCGGTAAAACATCGGATGGGCGTTCGATTTCATTATCCTCCGTATTCGAAGGTGTCGGCGCTTTCCAATCAGGAAAGATTAACGAAGAAAGTTTGAAAGAACTTGAAATGTACGGCTGCCCAACTTGCGGCTCCTGCTCAGGCATGTTTACCGCAAACTCAATGAACTGTATTTGCGAAGTGTTAGGAATTGCTTTGCCTGGCACAGGCACAACACTGGCGGTTACTGAAGAGCGTCGTGAATTAGTAAAGCGCGCGGCAAGTCAAATTATTCGTTTAATCGATGAAGATCTAAAGCCTCGCGACATCATTACAGAAAAAGCTATCGACAATGCTTTTGCGTTAGATATGGCGATGGGCGGTTCCACAAACACGGTGCTGCATACACTGGCCATCGCAAATGAGGCGGGCCTCTCTTATTCACTAGAAAGAATTAACGAAGTAGCAAAGCGCGTGCCGCATCTATCCAAAATTGCGCCAGCATCCGATCACCATATGGAAGATGTCCATGACGCGGGTGGCGTTACAGCAATCTTAAATGAATTGAGTAAAAAAGAAGGAGCCCTTCATCTTGACACATTGTCCGTAACAGGCAAAACTTTAGGTGAAAACATTGCGGGTTATGATGTGAAGAACAACGAAGTTATCCGTCCGTTAGACAATCCCCATTCTGAAACAGGCGGCCTATCCATTCTATTTGGAAACATTGCGCCTGAAGGGGCTGTGATCAAAACAGGCGCCGTCGAACCTGGCATTACCCGACATGAAGGACCTGCGATCGTATTCGAATCTCAGGAAGCCGCATTAGAAGGAATTGCTAATGGTGAAGTTAAAGAAGGACATGTTGTCGTGATTCGCTATGAAGGACCTAAAGGCGGACCGGGAATGCCTGAAATGTTGGCCCCAACCTCTCAAATCATGGGAATGGGCCTCGGCACCAAGGTAGCCCTCATTACGGATGGTCGCTTTTCAGGAGCCTCTCGCGGCATTAGTATCGGACACATCTCCCCAGAAGCTGCTGAAGGCGGGCCGATTGCTTTCGTTGAAGACGGGGATACGATCTTAATTGATATGGAAAAGAACATTTTAGAATTAAACATCTCTGAAGAAGAAATGGAAAAGAGAAAGCAAGCTTGGACTGGCTTTGAACCGAAGGTGAAGAGAGGGTACCTTGCAAGATACTCTAAACTTGTAACCTCGGCGAGCACAGGCGGAATCATGAAAATTTAACGGATTGCTTATGCGTATAAAATTTAATAAAATAAAAAAAGTCTTGTCAATTGGCAAGACTTTTTTTATCGGCTTTACTACTTATGTGATTTTAACTCAGCAATACGACGATTAATCATTTGAACTTTTTTGTACATTTCCATTCTTGAATTCCAATTCAGTTGCGGATTTGTGACTGAATCTTTGATTTTTGTTTTCTCTCTTAGCAAAGAACCTACATCCGTCGTCGCTTTAATTTCGGCTGAAAATCCAATCAAGAATAGAACCCCCTATATACTATTTCTTCCTCGCCCACTAAAATAGTATCAGATCTAGCTGATTCAGTCTACCATTTTATGTAAATTAACACACGAGCCATTTTAGTATTTAACATTAACCCTTTAATAGAAGCAGTTCTTGTTCACTCAACTCCCTGTACTCTCCCAGCGTTAAAGCGGGATCAAGCTCTAACGGACCCATTTGAATTCGTTTCAAAAACACAACTTGTTTTCCCACCGCTTGAAACATTCTTTTTACTTGATGGAATTTACCTTCATAGATGGTCAACTCTATTTTTGAACGCGGGCCAGACTCTTTAATGTTTAATTGCGCGGGAAGTGTTTCATATCCATCATCTAATGTAACACCTTGTTCAAAGCGACGAGCGTCTTCTTCCGTTACGAAGCCCTCAATTTCAGCATAATACGTTTTCGCAACTTGTTTCCGCGGGGAAAGAAGTTCGTGCGCTAATTTACCATCGTTGGTTAAAAGTAATAATCCTTCTGTATCCTTGTCCAATCTTCCTACTGGAAAGACATGAAAATGGCGGTAGTCGTATTCAAGTAGATCAACGACCGTTTTTTCAACAAGGTCTTCGGTAGCGGAAATGACGCCTTGCGGTTTGTTCATTATTAAATAAACATGCTCACGATATTCAACACGTTCCCCGTCAAATTCAATCTGCTGTTTTTCTGGATTAATGTGTTGACTCGTATCCTTAACTGTTTTTCCATCGACGCAAATGATGCCCATTTTTGAAAACTTTTTGATTTCTTTGCGCGTCCCAAACCCCATATTGGATAACATTTTATCTAATCTCATTTTAGCCATCGCCATTTCTTCCTTTCCTAAACAAGCATTTGCTATATAAAGAAAAGGGTAATTCCGATCGGAATTACCCTAGATGTTCTCACTTATCCTGTTCGGGATACCAGTTATCAAGCACTTTCGCTTCAAGGACTTTATCCTTCACAAACTCAACTTGTTGCGCTGTAAATTGTGGTGTCCAATCAAGCCCCAGTTCCCCTGCCATCTGCGAGACAGTCAGTAATTCCTGCCAGGCAACGTACCTTTTATACCAGAAGAATTGTGGATGCTCACTCATGTAGGGATATAGGTCATCAAATTCTGTATGCTTACAATCAACGGCCCGCTCAAAAGTAACCTTTGCTTTTTCAATTCTTTCTCGGAAGTAGTTGGTAACTTCTTGATCCATTTGGATGGACATCGCGCTTCCCCTCCCATGCTTCTTATCTATCTCATATTATAGTACAAAAGCATAAGCAAAATCGAACGATTTCGCGCATTCAAGGGATGAAATTAAAACCATCATCACGGGTTCCCTCTGCCCCGTCCATCGCCCGTAGGTTGTTGAGCTGGCGCTTCCAACATACCTGGATCTGGGGACCCTGTCCCCCCGTCCGTATGAGGCGGAACCTGTGGCTCAGCATCTGGTTCTGGTTTTGAATCGGAATTGTTGGGCCTCCCTGAATTGCCGGGTCTCGGCCTTTCTTGATCTTGTTGCGATGGGTTAGGTCGCGTTAAATCCTCCTCATCAGACTCCTCTTCATCAAGTTCGTCATCTCCTTCCTCTGGTGGCAACAAACTAGGATCGATTTCTTTCGGGGAGATCTTCACCGTATTAGATTGAGCCCCTTCCTTATCCAGCTTCGTGCTAAACGGAATGACCAGATAATGAATCGCCCGATCTGACGGAACCTCTAAGTCAACCCATTCATTGTAATCTACTTCTCCCAGGAACTCTGTCTGACCTGGATCATCAAAATAACGGTAAATGCGATAAATCATCCCTTCCTCCTGGGCTGACCAGGTAAGATGGACCGAATCCGCGATTTGTTGGGCCTTCAAATCTGAAATCGAAGGCACTTCTATCGGCTTTCGTAATTCCTTCACATTGGACGGTTTATCAAATTGCTTTACTTTCTTTCCTTTTAACGCTTCGCTCATGACAGTACTAAAGAATTTTGCGGTAACGCCGCTTCCATCAACCAAGTACCCATCGGATGATCGTTCATATCCCATCCAGATCGAACCGACATATTCAGGCGTATACCCGACAAACCAAGCATCTCGATTTCCTCTCGTGCCTTCCATCTGAGTGGTTCCTGTTTTTCCCGCAACAGGTCGATTCATGCGGGCGCTTCTGCCCGTTCCTTCATCAACCGCTGATTTTAGCATTTGGGTCATATAATACGCATTTTGTTCGGACATAACCGTGGAAGTGGATATATCCGCATTGGCAACAACGACACCGCTATTATCTTCAACCCGTGTAATTGCGTGCGGTTCAATAATGACACCGCGATTCGCGAATGCGCTATAGGCTTGAGCCATATCCATTGCGGATACGCCTGGCGTAAAGTCACCCAATGCGATACCTAATTTTCGATTCTTTTGTTTATCATATTCAAAACCAAAACGATCTAAGTAGCGGAAACTTGTGTCGATGCCC
Source organism: Ammoniphilus oxalaticus (assembly GCF_003609605.1). NCBI lineage: Bacteria > Bacillati > Bacillota > Bacilli > Caryophanales > Paenibacillaceae > Ammoniphilus > Ammoniphilus oxalaticus. Next base: position 5,732 of record NZ_MCHY01000011.1, read on the forward strand.
AGTTCATTCAACAGCCAGACCGCAGAGACGTTCTTTGATCGTTTTACCGCATCGATCATCGTAACTCTGCCCCAATAGCCGTCGCCAGCCCAGTTACTTGGACTGTATCCGCCGGCAAACGTCATCTTTTCATCTTTTAAGGTATCATACGGTCCCCACCCATTTTCCAATGCGGCCGTATAAACGGCAACAGGTTTAAACGTTGATCCCGGACTTCTCTCTGCTTGTGTGGCGAGGTTTCTGTCCCCCGTGTTATATTCCCTACGCCCCATCATCGCCGCGACTCCACCCGTTTTGTGATCTAAGATGACCATTGCTGCCTGTGGTTTATTTTCCTTCGAACTCCCTCTAGGAAACAATTTGTCGTTATTAAAGGCGTTAAACATCGCTCGTTGCGCTTGCGGATCGAGCTGGGTATAAATACGGTAGCCGCCTCGGTATAAATCATTTTCTGTTAAATTGTATTTTTCCTGCGCTTCTTTAATGACATAATCGACGTAAGCGCGATATTCCGGTTTCCCGCGTTTCTCACGATTTGGATTAAGTTCCAATTCCTCAGCGCTCGCCTGCTCCATTTCTTCCTTTGTAATGGAGCCATTGCGATGCATGACACTCAGCACAACTTTACGCCGTTCTGCGGATCTTTCATAATTATTAAATGGTGAGTACGCATTGGGCGCCTTTGGTAGACCTGCAAGCGTCGCGACTTGGGCCAAACTAAGTTCATTCAAGTCGGTAATCCCAAAATAATATTCAGATGCGGCTTTAATCCCGTATACAGCGTCCCCAAACAATATTTCATTGAGATAAAACTCTAGAATCTGCTCTTTTGAATAATTTCGCTCTAAATTTAAAGCGATGACCGCTTCTTTTGTTTTTCGCCAAATAGATTTTTCATTCGTTAAGTATACGTTCTTCGCTAACTGTTGTGTAATCGTACTGGCGCCCTCTACCGCGCCCCGCGCCTTAATATCTTTATAGATCGCGCGCCCAATCGCGATGACGTCCACCCCTGTGTGAGTGAAAAAGCGCTCATCCTCCACATTCACAAATGCCTTAACGACAAGCGGCGGGATGTCAGGGTATTCTACATACTCCCGATTCTGATCAACATACAACTTGTAAAATTCATTTTTATTAATATCAAGAAGGACTGAAGTCTGGCTCTGCTGTAATACTTTGTCTTTATCCATAATCACATTGCCGACAGACATCAATGCGGCGCAGCCGCCCAAAACGAGGAGCGTGAACAATCCCGCCAAACCGACAAACCATCTCAACCAATTGTTTTTCTTACGCTTCTTACGCATGGCTTCTTCCTCTCATAGAAAAAAGTTGTTTCTACTTTGTCTGTTTAGTTATACTTCCAACCGAAACGAAAGTTTCAAAAAATTGCAATAAAAGCAGTAGAAGACGCAAGTTCCGCGTCTTCTACCGTGTAAATCTGCGATTTTGTTTTATATCAGAAATCCGCTTTCGGATTGTCAGCAACGCAAAACGATAAAGGTCTTGGTCAGGAATCAAGCCAGCCTGATGGAGCTCTTTAAGTTCATCTTCCATTAACTCACAATCAGCAATCGCATCACCTGTATAAATGAAGATCCCGAATGTTCTCAAAAGGTCCTTTACATCTAAAAAGGACATCCGCTCCATTGCCCTAGTCCTCTCTTGTATACTCTACAACAACGGTCGTGCCCAATCCGCCGCGCTTGTTCCAATCTGCTTCAATTTTCATATAGAGCGGATCGCAACAGGCCACAAGATCATTCAAAATACGGTTAGTCGCATGCTCTTGATAAATCCCCACGTTACGGTAAGAAGTCAAGTAATACTTTAAAGATTTCATTTCGATTAATTCTTTATTTGGGACAAACATAATCTTTATATCCGCAAAATCAGGTAATCCAGACCAAGGACAAACAGATGTAAACTCATTTGTCGGGATATTTACTTCTGTCCGTTTTCCTACATATTCATAAGGGATCGTTTCTAAAATATTGACCAAAATGACCGATTCATCTTGGGTGTCAAAACGAATGCCTTGATATTTATCATAATCGTGTTCAACGCGCGCCATCTTCTACTCCTCCTCAATTCCACGATGAATGGGGCCCTTATTGGCCCGCAAAACAACGCATACTAACCCATTTTATCTTTAATTATCGGTGATTTCTTTTCAAAAAGCAACAAATGTTCACAGATCACGCTGGATAAATGAGAGCAGTTGCTTATGCAGTCCCGGATTTGAAGCGATCAACGGACCCGCTTCAAGGTAGGACAACGGAGCGTCTTCCCATGTCGTGATGACACCGCCCGCCTCTTCGACAATCATTTTCCCCGCGGCAAAGTCCCACGGGTTTAAATATAAACTAATGTAAGCGTCTAACCGTCCAGCAGCGACGTAAGCCAATTCCAAAGCGGCGCAACCATAAACGCGAATTCCCCTGCAGTGTTTCGGTAGCTGATAGATCATCTCTAACAACTTACTTTTTTCTATCCGTTCATTCCAGAACAATCCCGTGCAAATCAACGACTCTTCAAGACGTTCTAACCGCGTATTTTGCAGGCGTTGTTCGTTTAGATAGGCCCCTTCGCCACGCGCTGCCCAGAACAATTCATCGCGAGATGGATCATAAATGATTCCAAACACGCCTTTCTCCTTATGCGTGACCGCGACGCTGATCACATAGTTGACCTGTTGGTGCACAAAATTAATGGTGCCATCGATCGGATCAATAATCCATAATGTATCAAATTCGTCAGGATCTTTTTCAAATGTTCCCTCTTCACCAACGATCCCATGATCTGGATAATGAGCAAGAATCTTTTCTATCAAAAATTTCTCGACCTCTTTATCCACCTTTGTTACCAAGTCTGAATGCGATGTCTTATATGTAATATCCAAGCTCTGTTTCGATTTTTCAAAGCTCATCTCCCCAGCCTGGATCACCCATTCTTTAGCTTGCTTTAACATTTTATTGTAGTCCATGTTGTTAACACACCCTTGTCTGTCATCAATTACGCCTCTTATAAATCTGTGACATCCGCAAGAGGCTTTAACTGGATTCGACTGAATTCAGTTCATAATGGCCCTTGTCTTAATAGTATTCTCCTTTTCCCTAAAATGACCTATTCAAGCTTTTTCCAGCATGATCAAAAAAAAGAGTGACCTTTCACCTTCAGTCACCCCTCATTTTATCAATTTATCATCCATAGATCGAATACCAACCGATCGACGCGAAAAGGGCTAGTTTAATTTTTTCCGCAAGCCGCGATGCATCGGATGTTGTTCAACAATCAACATTAAATTCTCCATCCATGCTTTCACCCCAAGTATATTCCTTAATTCTTGGTCGGTAAAGGACGTCATATTCATAAAGCGCTCCATCTCGGCTACCCAGCTTTCCATTTGACGATCAAAGCCATTCCACTTCATCATTTGAAGCACTTCCGGGTTGCTATCCATCACTTCTAACATAATCTGACGCGTATGCAAAATTCGTTGAATTGATTCGAAAGCTTGTTGTCGATACTCTAATGCCTGTTTACGCGACCGCGCGATCCGATCACTGCGAGTGAAACTAAAATAGGCCGCAAAGTGTAAGAGGGTCAAGATTAAAACCGTCAGTGTGAAAGCGACCCCGAGTTTATAATAAAGGGGGGACCAGGAAGCGTAACTCATTAACCAGCCTGTAAAATGATAAAGTAATGATAACACCCAAAACGACATTATCATGTAATTAACGCGAATCACTTTATGTTCAATTTGGACAAATGTCTTCGTGGAAGCAACAATAAAAGCTAACAAGTATAAAATCAAAAAAAGCAAGCTCGTCATAAACAACAAAATTTGCATCGTTTGTTTATACGCAAGATCATCTGGAATTTGGACAAATGAGCTGATCGGATAGGCAAGACAACCAAATAGTAAAATACCTAACAACCAACTTACATCTGTAACTTTTCTTTTCTCCACCTTGTGCTTTTCCGTTCTGGAGATCAATTCCACTTTTTCACCACCCTCCCAACAAAACCTACAGATTCACTTCAACGTTTGACTCTTATTTTGGACCTTCCCCGACTCTGCTGGCAAGCTTTAAATAATGGGATTGTAATGTTGCGTTAAAAAAAAGAGAGAGGTTAGCGACTCCTCTCTCTAGCCTCCTGCTTCTTTTTGGAACGAATCGTTTGATTGATCGATTGACGAATCCGCTTTCTCTTCTCTTGCTGTTCAAGCCGCGCTTGCTCTAATTTCGCCTTTTTCTTATAGCCTGGTTTTACCTTCTCGTTGTTTTTCCTTTTTGGAGAGTTAACGACCAATTGCTTCGGCTCTGGCCGCGCGGATGTTCCGCCCCTTGGACGGCGGCGCCTGTTGCTCCCTTTTGATTTAGGGACCTCAACAAAACCTTTTGTTCCGAACAAGACGCGCTCCTCAATTTTTTGATGAATCGCGCTTTCAATTTTAGACATAATTATCTTTTGGCGAGGGGACACGAATGTAATCGCCGTCCCGCTTTGCCCCGCTCTGCCCGTTCTGCCAACACGATGAATATAGCTTTCTGGATCGGATGGGAGGTCAAAATTAAACACATGGGTGACCCCTTCGACATCGACCCCGCGCGAAGCAATATCAGTGCAGACCAAATATTGAAACTTCACTTGACGAAACGCGTCCATCAAACGCTCTCTCTTATTTTGAGACAACCCGCCATGCAACGCCTCCGCCTCAAAACCTTCTTGTTGTAATTGTTCTGTAACAGAGTCCACCCGATTTTGCGTATTAACAAAGATAATGGCTAGAAACGGATTAAGCTCGCCTAACAATGTCTTCAGCGCTTCCAACTTTTCACTTTGATTAACAACATAAAAATATTGATCTGTTGTTTCCGCTGTGGCTTGTTTCATATCGACTTTAATATGCGGCGGCTGAAACATAAAACGATGCGCCAGTTGACGAACCCGATCTGGCATCGTCGCCGAAAATAACAAAGTTTGTTTTTGATGAGCCGTCTGAGCGATAATTGTTTCTACGTCTTCTTGGAAACCCATTTCCAACATTTTATCGGCTTCATCGAGCACCAACATTTTTAATCGTCCAAAATGGAGTGTTCCCCTTTGCATGTGATCCAAAATTCGACCTGGCGTACCGACGACAATCTGAACAGGCTGTTGTAGCTTGTTCATCTGCGCCCCAATATCGCGACCTCCATGCAACGTCAATACATTGACATCTAAATGCTTTGCTAAATCCGCTGCGTCTTGTCCAATTTGAATGGCCAATTCACGTGTCGGAGTCATAATCAACCCTTGAATAGATCGGTTGTCTTCATTTATTTTCTGTAACATCGGAATCACGAAAGCCGCGGTTTTACCCGTTCCTGTCTGAGCTTGTCCAATTAAATCTTTGCCCTCTAAAGCGAGTGGGATCGCCTTTGCTTGAATCGGTGTCGGTTCCTGAAAATAAAGATCTTTAATTCCTCTTATTATTTCTGCGCGAAGTCCAAACTTTTCAAATCCTGACATTATTAGACTCCTTTCTCTTTCAAACTATCTTAATTTTACATCATCTAGCGTGGATGACAACTTTTTCCGAATCCATTGTCTCAAACATGGTTAATCATTTCAGTCATATAGTATAATAAGGAAATAAACAAGAGAGGGGATTCCCATGTTCTTTGTTGATACTTCCATATTACTGAAGTTAGGCGCGTCGACAATTTTAGGACTAGTGATTGGGTTAGAACGGGAACTCCAAAAGAAACCGTTAGGATTAAAAACCTCACTCGTCATTTGTGTGAGTAGCTGCATCCTGACGATTGTCTCCATTGAGGCGTCCAACCACTATGCTGTTCCCTACCAAAAACCGATGGATCCCCTTCGTCTTGCCGCTCAGATTGTATCCGGTATCGGATTCCTCGGGGCAGGCGTCATTTTGCACAAACAAAACGATGTGATCATTGGACTGACAACCGCCGCGATGATTTGGGCCGCTTCTGGGCTCGGTATCGCCGCCGGCGCAGGATTTTACTTAGAAGCTTTTGTCGCTGTATTCTTAATCATTGTTTCTGTAGAGTTACTTCCCCCGATTATAAAACGGATCGGCCCCAAATCTTTGCGTGAGCAGGAAATAAAGCTCGAACTCACCTTGAGCAAAGAAGATAATCGGGTATTAGAGGTAATGGAAGCGCTTAAAGAGCGTCACATAAAAATTAAGTATATTAAAATACGGGATGTCTCAGCCAGTTCAGAACGAGGCGAAACCCATCAAGTTAACTTAATCGTGCACGTTGATGGTGAACGGTACAATGCCGACATTTACCATGAAATCAAGCAAATCCCTTACATCGTCAGTGTTCAAATTGAAACATTATTATAAGAAATACAAAGGGGTGCGCCCGCACCCTCTTCACATTTATACATATTGCTGATTTTTCCCTCTTTCAAAGTGAAACCCATCCACCTGTTTCCCTTTAAAAAGCATGCGAATATTAATCCATTCAAACGACTCCGATAACACTTCTTGAAAAACAGTCTGCATCACATGATGCGTCGTATCTTCATTCGGCTTAACCTTTAACTCCACTGTAATATCCGCGCCGTCATCCTCATAGTAACAACTCGCTTTGGCCAAGGGACGGTTTTCATTGTCCACTAAATCATAAATCGCATCTGCTTCCATTTGATCGACAATAACTTCATCTCGTTCCGAACTCTCAGGCTCATCGTGTTCCAACTGTCCCATATGGGTCCCATCAACAAACAAGGTAAATTGATACTGATCAATCAGATCGTGATCATAATCCTTCAATAAGATCGCTTCAATGTCTTCCATCTCTCGCGGCGAAGGCTCAAACGTAAAATGAATTTCACCGACAACGTCCGTTCCCTTTATATCGACGATCGCTTCCGCGACAAGCTCCCCCGCCTGATCATAGATTTGATATTCGATGCCTTGTTCGCTTTGCCCAACAATCCAGCGCTCGTATTCTAATCCCTCGTCCTCGCCTAACTCAACATCATCCGCATAATCCATATAATCATCTAGCATTGAATAAGACCCGTAAAAAACGTGGACATGATGATCTTGAACACCAAGCGCAAACACAAGACTGGTTACATAGGATTCCAGCTGTTCTACAATCTCCCCGACCTGCTCTGGACTTACATATTCTTCGTCCAACTGCACCGTCCCCAACAATTGATCCTGTTCCCGATAAATTAGATAGAGATCGCCGATCCAATCGCCATCTCTATGTATCGACAACGTTTCTCCGCCAGGTCCCCGCAATTCAGGTTGCAATTCAATTGTACCCATCATCCCACTCCTTCGCATACGTTCTCTTCTCTATTTTGGGATAATGAGGAGCCAGATATACTAAAGAATAAGCGGCGCGACAAACATCGCAAATTAGAATTAAAAAGCCGCTTGCAAATAAAGCGGGAAACGATTGAGCCTGCATGATCTAATTGAAATAGAAAATAAAAACGCCGACAAGGAATTCGCGCCAAAAGTAACACCCGTTCACAGGCGCAACGCGACCTCGTCGGCAATTCGCATATCTAGTTTTTCAGTAAATTTACACTAAGCGAACCGTGTTATCCCCCACTTACCGGAGGTATAAATGCCACCTCATCTGACTCGCTCACGAGTTGTTGTCCATCCGCGTATTCTTGATTTACAGCTGCTAAACTATTTTTTAGCAGCGGCTCCATCGCGGGATACTTTTCGATAAGGATCGCTCTTACTTGTTCGATGGACAACGATTGTTGATCGGTCTCAATCAAAACGCTTGGAGAACCAGCAACTTCCGACAGACCGGCAAACAGCATCACACGAATCAACTTATTTCTCTCCTTTCAATTCGGGTTGCCCCGTTGGATAGGCCACTTGTTCCTTTTGATCGCCGATCCAGGATTGTCCGTCTTCCCAGTTTTCCTTTTTCCAAATCGGAACAATTTCTTTAATGCGCTCAATTGCATAACGACTGGCCTCAAAGGCCGCGTCCCGATGTGGAGTAGACACCGCAATCGCAACAGCGACATCGGAAATATCTAGATGACCAACACGATGATGAATCGCAACGCGAGCCTCTGGATGTTTTTCAATGATTTCATCGCCGATCTGTTTTAACTTTTTTTCCGCCATCGCGGCATACGCTTGGTACTCTAAATAAAGAGTCTTTTTACCTCGCGTAAATTCGCGCACCATTCCGATAAAAGTAGAGACAGCCCCTGCATGCGGATGTGTGACATGATCAATTAAAGGCTGGATCTCGATTGGTTTGTCCGTAATCGCATAACTTTTCATGTTTATTTGTTTCCCCCCATCTCATTTTGAACATAATCATAAATAATCGTAAACAATTCAGGAAATTGATCTATGTGAACAACAGGAATGGAAGGATGTTCGTAGGGAAACCAACTAGCAATCGCCATGATTTCTGTTGTTTCCTCAACCAGAGACAGATCCGATTCATTTCGCAAGAGGACAACCTTCGGATAATTCTCAAATTTATATCCTTCAATCACGACAAGTTCGATCCCATCCATCCGCTCAATTAAATGTTCCAAACGGGTCGGTCGCTGTTCCATAATCGCCGTTTTATGCTTCGAAGTAATCGCGACAACTGAGGCTCCCGCTTCCCGATGCAACCAAGTGTCTTTGCCGGGGTGATCAACTTCAAAATTATGGGCGTCATTTTTAATGCTTCCGACTTTCCAACCCTGCTCTACAAATCGTTCAATAATTTTACAGCATGTCGTTGTCTTCCCGCTGTTTTTGTAACCGACTACCTGAATGATTGCTTTCTTATTATCCATGCTAATCACTCCGTATTTAGTTAGTTCTTTCAGAAGTCCTTAAAACGGGCTCGGTCTCTTCCTTTTTCTCTACGCCTTCATCATCCATCAGCCCTTTAGAGGAACGTTTAAATTCTCTCAACGAGGAACCAAATGCTCGTCCGATTTCTGGCAATTTATGGGGGCCAAATACGATTAAAGCAATCACTAAAATTAAAATAAGTCCAGGAAAACCAATATTTTGAAACATCCCCTTCATTTCCTCTCTTCCATTTTATTATTCTATACTTATTCTGACTGATCCAGATGATTTTTCTCATCTTCACGCTGCTGTTTCTTATAGACTCTCTTCGATAGTATAATGCTCAATTCATATAACAACAATAGTGGTCCCGCCACCAATATATCGGAAATAATTTCTGGCGGGGTAAGGATGACCGCGGTCACAATCAGCGTAAAGTATGCGAGCTTGCGCATCTTGGCTAGTCGCACCGGATTGAGCGCCCTGATTTTTGTCAGAAAGACAACAATCACAGGCAATTCAAACAAAACGCCAAAAGGGAACACGATCGAAAACATAAAATTAAAGTATTGCGTCAGCCCGATCATTTCTTGAACTTGCAATGTTTTCGTCATGACCAACATAAACCGCGTAATCATTGGAAATAAAATAAAGTAGGCAAAACCGAGCCCGATTACAAATAAGACGGTTGCCGCGGGAATAAACCGCAGAGCGATTTTTTGCTCTCTTTCCCGCAAACCGGGTTTTGCAAATGCCCATACTTGATAAAGGATAAATGGAACCGATAAAATAACACCGAGGGCGAGAGCGACTTTCATATAAACAGCAAGCGCGTCAGGCATAGCAAACACGTGCAATTCAATTTGCTGGGCGACAGCCGTCCTTTTTAATTCATCGACAACCCGTCCCGCAAACACGAAGCCGATAATAACGGCCGCAGCAAAATAAACCAGGCTGTAAATGATTCTTTTCCTCAATTCGCCAAGATGTTCAGTTAACGGCTGCTGTTGTTCATCCCTTGCCACAGCACTCATAAGAGCCACCTTCTCCATTTAAAGTATAATCAAATCAGACCTGACGTTATGACGCACAAAATTAAGAGGAATCACCTATAAAGCGCCTTTTAAATATGGTTAATACTATGGTAATATTGTTATTATGTAACTAAAAGGAGGTAAGCCTTTGGAACCCTTAGCAGACAAAACCTTCTTCCAATTGATCCCTGATGAGTTTAAACGAGAGATTGACTCCATCGCGGCGGATACATACTACGCCCAAGAAAGCATACTCTATCTGGATGGGGATCAGGCAAAACACCTCTATTTTATCCGAACCGGAAGTGTCAAGATCAGCAAAACAACCTTGGAAGGAAAAGAACTCACCCTATATATTTGCAAGCCGGGAGAATTGATCGGCGAGCTTGCCTTGTTTCAATCCGACCTCACCTACACAACCACAGCTATGCTGCTTGAAGCTGGGACCATTGGCGTGATCGAACGAATTGCGCTCGAGGAGTTACTTTCCAACAATGGACGATTTGCCGTCGAATTTATGAAATGGATGGGGATCGCTTATCGTAGAAACCAATCCAAATTCCGAGATTTAGTACTGCTAGGAAAGCAAGGCGCGCTCTATTCCACATTGATTCGCATGACGAACACATACGGGATTCCTGTTGATAACGGTGTTCAAATCGACCTTGCCTTAACCAATAAAGATCTAGCTAGTTTTATCGGAGCGACACGCGAAAGTGTTAACCGCATGTTAAACGAGTTAAGAAAAAACAAAGTCATTGACATCGACAATGGATTTATTACTATCTATAATATCACATTTCTAAAACAGTTTTTAGAATGTGACGGTTGTCCCGAAGATATTTGTCACATCTGATGAGCCGAAAGTTCCTTAGAAGACAAGGGGTCTTTCTTACTTTTTAATCCGTCTTGGCGTAACCCGTCAAGCTTCAATATATATAAGAAGGGAGTTACAGGCATGTCATCTCACCATTCCATTCATGAAGCCCTTGAACAGTTTCGATTTGCTGTTTTTATGGGAAGAAGACCGGGCGAAGTGGAGGCGCTTCTGACCCAGGAACAATACGTGCTTGCCTATGAACAGCAACTAGAGCGGGATCCAGCCAAAGAACGAACACTCATGGAAACGTACTCGGCTCCACTGCTTCCCGTTTACAAAAAGATCATGGAACAAACTGCAAAAATGGAACAGCTGCTTTCAGGAGATACCACTCCGATCTCTTTTACAGATGAAGACGTATTGGATGAACTGTACGATGAAGTGTCCAATTTGGAGACCGAAGCGGAGTGGGAAGATTTTAAAAAACGCATCTTATAACCCTCCTCCTCACTTTTGCGTATGATAGGTAAGAGACTCTGAATCCAAAGGAGTGAGGGCTTGAGATTGCAAGTTCTTATATTAGATAAAGCCTATCGCCAAATTCAACGTGAAGTGAATCGTCATCCTGATGCGGAAACAGGCGGGATCATGGTGGGCTTACGGGCGCCTGACGCGTTGATCGTCACTGACGTATCGGGTCCAGGCCCCGATGCGATTCATCAGCCGTTTTCAATTCGGTTTGATGAAAAATATTGCGAGCGGAAAGCGCGGCAATTGGAGCGTCGCGGAAAACACTTGCGCTATATCGGCGACTGGCACAGCCATCCTTTCTCGAAGTTAAAGCCGAGTAAAGTTGATAAGCAGTCTTTTAGCTTCAAAGCAATGAACCATTATCGCACGCCGACACCACTGATGATCATTGCAGGTCCAGGTCCATTGATTCCATTGCAGGCCTTTATTTTGACAAACAAGATCATCAATGTTCCTCCCACTTTAATCGACCAGGCGACGCTACGCCAATATAAAACGAAAGCCATCTCCACGTAAGGCAGAGATGGCTTTGCTTAACTATGCGTTACGACAGCAGGTTTCCACAACCTTCCTTGCCACGAATTCCTGCTCTTTAACTCTTTGTCAATGCCATTGAGCACGTCCCACTTTCTCAAACTCCACATCGGCCCAATCAACAGCTCGCGGGGGCCATCTCCCGTTAAACGGTGAACAACCATTTCGGGCGGTAAGATCTCCAAGATATCTACTACCAATTGAATGTACGTCTCCTGGCTTAAAAATTCCAAACCGCCTTCTTCCCACAAACGAACAAGCGGCGTCTTCTTCAACAAGTGCAACAAGTGAATTTTAATTCCTTGTACAGGCAATTGAGCAACCGCTCTCGCTGTTTCCATCATCATCTCTATTGTCTCGCCGGGCAAACCAAGAATAATATGGGCGCACACGGAAATATCATGCGCTCTTAGTTTTTCAACCCCATCCACAAACGTTTGATAATCATGAGCCCTGTTGATTACCTCAGCCGTCGATTCGTGAATCGTCTGCAAACCGAGTTCCAGCAACAGGTCCGTCCTTTGATTCAATTCAGCCAAGTATGCGACAACATCATCAGGCAGACAGTCGGGTCTCGTGGCGATCGACAAACCGACCACATCCTCTTCGAGAATCGTCTCATAGCAGGCCCGCAACTGTTCAACTGGGGCATACGTATTGGTATACGCCTGAAAGAAACCGATATATTTCGCTTTTGGCCACTTTTTGTGCATTCGTTGCGCGACATCGCGAAACTGCTTTTTGAGATCATCTCTGCGAAAACCAGCGAAATCGCCCGATCCTCTTGCGCTGCAAAAAGTACAACCTCCTGTCGCTATAGAGCCATCCCGATTGGGACACGTAAACCCCGCGTCTAACATCACCTTAAACACTTTCTCTCCAAACTTTTGGCGTAGATGATAATTCAATGTATGGTATCGTTTATCGCCCCATAATAATGGCGTTGCTTGCGCTTGTTGATCCATTCGTCGCTTCCCCCTTCCCTATCATTATCATACTCTCCGCGCTGCTTGTTTCCTAGTCTGCGCGAGTGGTTTCAACTTTCGGTTAAGTGACTTCTTCATGTAGATACGGTAAAATAAGAAAAAATAGCAGGATACATAGTTTAGTGAGGATGTGGAAAACATGAATTTAGAAAAACCTAGCAAAGAAAACATCGTGTATATTTTAAATGAATTGCAAAAAAAGCTGACCATGGCCAATGCCTCTGTAATGAATCCAGACTCGTTCGAATTAAATGTTTACGAAGATTTGCTCTACCTTTACCAAGTAGTAAATCGGATGGACAAGGTCAGCATTAGTGAGATGGAAGCGATTGTGAGCGAATTAGGCAGCTTGCGCAAAAAGTAGACATAGAAACGTTTCTTTAGAAAGAAGGAATTTCATGAAGGCAGAGATCGTGATCATTGGCGGGGGGCCTGCTGGTCTAATGGCCGCTTACGCGGCGGGATTGGAAGGTTGCAAAGTGTTGCTCGTGGATAAAGGGGACAAGCTTGGACGAAAACTGGCTATCTCGGGCGGGGGACGTTGCAATGTAACGAATGCGGGTCCAATCGACTTGATCATTCGCAACATTCCAGGTAATGGTAAGTTTCTCTACAGCTCCCTTGCCCAATTTAGCAACCAAAACATCATTCAGTTCTTTGAAAGTCTCGGCATTCCGCTGAAAGAAGAAGACCGCGGTCGCATGTTCCCGGTTAGTGACAAAGCGAAAGACGTTGTGCAGGCATTGCTCGACAAAATCGCCGAATTGGGCGTGACCATCAAAACAAACGCGCCAGTCAAACAAATTGTGTACGATGATCAACGCATTACAGGCGTCCAACTCGCCACAGGTGAAACGATCGAAACGAACTGTGTCATCGTCGCTGTCGGTGGAAAATCTGTGCCTTATACCGGATCGACGGGAGACGGATATCGTTGGGCTGAAAAGGCCGGGCACACGATTACCGATTTATTTCCGACTGAGGTCCCGATCACATCCAGCGAACCGTTCATTCGCGACAAAACGCTGCAAGGGTTATCATTGCGCGATGTTCGACTCGCGGTAATGGATCCAAAGAGGAATCGACAGGTAATCGAGCATGATGGCGATCTTATCTTTACCCATTTTGGCATCTCAGGCCCCATCGCTTTGCGCTGCAGTCAATTTGTCGTTAAGACACTGAAAAAGGGACACAAAGCAGCGTTGATGACGATTGATCTTTTCCCAACTAAAACAAAGGAAGCCGTTATTGCGGATATTAAACAGCGAGCGGAACAAGAAGCAAAGCGAGCAATCAAAAATGTGTTAAGAGGCTATTTGCCGGAAAGATTGATTCCGTTGTTATTAACGAAGGCGAACTTGGATGAGGATACGACCTCGGCGCATTTACCGCGTGTTCCTTTAGATAATTTAGCTGAACTAATCAAACGTTTTCCACTCGAAGTCGATGGAACTTTATCGATCGAAGAAGCTTTTGTAACAGGCGGCGGCATTTCATTGAAAGAAGTTGATCCGAAGACGATGCAATCGCGCCTCATGCCTGGACTGTTCTTCTGCGGCGAAGTGCTTGACATCCACGGTTATACGGGAGGGTTTAACATTACCGCCGCCTTTACGACGGGATACAGCGCCGGCAGGTCTTCCGCAGCCCACTGTCAAAGCATATGATATTTGACATGAAATATGATAGATAAAAAACGCCGTCTTCTTATCTTATTTGAGAAGACGGCGCTCTCTATGCTATGCTTAATGTTCGAGTCGCTTCATGACTCCTTGTTTAACCTCAATTCGCTTTGACGGGTGATCAATAGCAGGTCCATCCTCTTCCTCGTCTTCGTAATCTTGAGTTTTCATATTTGAAATGGCGCTAATTCCCATTAATAAGCTCGCTAAGCCGAAGCCGAATAAACCCCATCCAAATGGATTGTCCACTAAGTTTTGGCGTGGATTTACCCGCTTCATCGGCATCGCAAAAAGGCCTAATAACGTAAATGCCCCGCCGAGCAATATCATTAAGCGTCCCCTTTGCATGATTGCATCCCTCCTTTCTACTTTAGTATGAAAAGAACTCGTTTCGCTATCCTTGGCAACATTTACAGGTTGCCAGTTTCATCGTTGGACATTATTTTTCTTTACGGACTGCAATAATAACGTGTATAATAATAAGGTTCTAAATTTGTTATGATCAGCTGCGTTCTGATTAAAAAGGAGTTTATAAAACATTGAGAAGAGAAGACATTCGTAATATTGCGATCATTGCCCACGTTGATCACGGAAAAACAACGCTGGTTGATAAATTGTTGCAACAATCTGGGATTTTCCGCTCACACGAACATGTAGAAGATCGGGTGATGGATTCCAGTGATTTGGAAAGAGAACGCGGCATTACCATTCTTGCTAAAAACACGGCAGTAACCTATAAAGATCATACGATCAACATCCTCGATACCCCTGGACACGCCGACTTTGGCGGTGAGGTTGAACGGATTTTGAATATGGTTGATGGTGTGCTGCTTGTTGTTGACGCGTTTGAAGGCTGTATGCCGCAAACACGCTTTGTTTTGAAAAAAGCGTTGGAGCAAAATTTAACGCCGATTCTCGTCATTAATAAAATTGATCGTGAAAACGCGAGACCTGAGCAAGTCGTCAATGATGTGTATGATCTATTTATCGATTTGGACGCAACGGAAGAACAGATTGAATTCCCGGTTATATACGCGTCCGCGATGAATGGAACAGCAAGCGTTGAATCTTCGCGCCAAGACGAAAATATGGAATGTCTATATGATGCGATCATCGCGCACATCCCCGCTCCTGAAGCAGATCCTGCAGGACCTTTGCAAATGCAGGCCGCCATTTTGGACTACAATGATTACCTCGGTAGAATCGGAATCGGACGAGTGCATCGCGGGATCATAAAAAGAGGCCAGATGGTTGCCCATATGAAACGGGACGGATCGATCAAACAGGTAAGAATCGCTAAATTATTCGGATTCGCTGGGTTGAAACGAGTTGAGATCGAGCAAGCCAAGGCGGGCGATCTTGTTGCCGTACCTGGTTTAGATGAAATTAATGTCGGTGAAACAATCGCGGATCTCGATCACCCAGAAGCTCTTCCTTTATTAAAGATCGATGAGCCTACTTTAAAAATGACCTTTTCGGTCAACAATGGACCCTTTGCCGGCAAAGAAGGCAAGCACGTCACCTCAAGAAAACTGCGCGACCGTCTGTTTCAAGAGTTGGAAACGGATGTTAGCTTAAGGGTAGATGAATCAAGCGCAGATTCCTTCGTCGTTTCGGGGCGGGGGGAATTGCATCTGTCAATCCTTATTGAAACGATGAGACGAGAAGGTTATGAATTTCTTGTTTCCAAACCGGAAGTCATCGTTCGCGAGATTGACGGGAAAAAGATGGAGCCAAGCGAGCGCGTTTTGATCGATGTTCCTGAAGAACATACGGGAGCGATCATGGAATCATTAGGCGCCCGAAAGGCTGAAATGGTTAATATGGTGAACAACGGGTTCGGTTCGGTGCGTCTTGAATTTATTATTCCTTCGCGCGGACTGATCGGTTATCAAACGGAGTTTATGAGCTTGACAAAAGGATACGGCATATTAAATCATTCCTTTGATAGCTATCTTCCGCTGATCCAAGGCGATGTGGGCGGTCGGCGTTCCGGGGTGTTAGTCTCACATGAAACTGGCTCAGCAACGACGTATGGCTTAATGTCTGTCGAAGATCGCGGGATCATGTTTGTGCATCCAAGCGCCGCAGTGTATGAAGGAATGATTGTTGGCGAGCACAACCGCGACAATGATCTAGTCGTCAATGTGTGCAAAGAAAAGCACGCGACAAACGTGCGCAGCGCCAACAAAGATGAAACCGTTAAATTGAAAACACCGCGCGATTTATCGCTTGAAGAAGCATTACAGTATTTAAACGATGACGAATATTGCGAAGTGACACCGAAATCGATTCGTTTACGCAAAAGATATCTTAAGAAAAATGAACGTGAACGGGCGCAAAAAGATGCAAAGCATAGTGTCCACTCCTAATGTAAATAAAAAAGGACCTGATAGTTTTATCAGGTCCTTTTTTTGATTTCAGTTAATCTAGCGCTGGCGATGTTTCCGATCCGACTGGAGCAGAATTGACTGGCGGTTGTAGCATGCCAGCTGGATCCTCATTCGGTGTCGGCGCTGGCGTCCGCGGAGATTCGCTGTCCGAACGCGGTGGTGTTTTAGACGGCTTTGCCGCTGCATCATCCGCTTCGAAATCAACGGAATCCGATGGTTTCTTACCGCTGCTCGATGAGTTCTTCTTGTCCACTTCGTTCTCAGACGACTTCGGTTTTTCCGTTGTTTGTTTTTTAACTTCAGAAGCTTGTTGTTTTGGAGCGGCTTCCGCCGCTTTCTGTGTTGTGTTCGATTTAGGAGTCACATTAGCTTGTCTTTGCGAGCCTGGCGCTTCTACTCGAATCGTCGATCGAAACGTCTTACGCTCAATTCCCATTTCCTCTTGAAAAGCAAGTTGAATTTGTTCTAAATTTTCCTTCGGGATGATCGTATGCGATGAAGCGACATCCCAATACCCGCCGGTTTCTAGCCCGGCAATATTGTCGGAACCAATCGATTTAAAATCCATAATTAAACCTTTAATTTGTTCCTTAGATAAGTCTGTTCGAATGTGGTCGCCAGCTACATCTAGCACATTGAAGAAACTAGCGATTCCAGTAAACGACTTCATTTTATCAACGAGCGATTTGATCACGGTTTGTTGTCTTACGCCGCGATCGAAATCGGTGGAGTAATATTTAGGCCCGCGGTTGTCCTTACGATGACGCACAAATCCGAGCGCCTGATCCCCGTCTAATCGTTGCAGACCCGCTTGCAAGTTAATATGGGTCCCATCGGTCGGATCATCATATTTCATACTTTTATCAACCTCGATCTCCACTCCGCCTAACTCATCCACGACTTTTTCAAATCCTTCGAAATCGGTCATCACATAATAATTAATCGGAATGCCTAGCGCCTCTTCAATCGTTTTCTTTAAAAGCGTTGTGCCTGTTTCTGTCACTGGCTTTTTATTTCTTTCTGCGGCGCGCCGCGCAATTTCACCGCGGGCGTAAACGGAATTTATTTTATGATAACCATTATATCCAGGAATTTTAACACCCGTATCGCGCGGGATCGGCATCATCGTCACATGTTTAGTCTGTGGGTTTAATGCGGCGACAATAATCACGTCTGTATTTGCCATGCCGAGATCGGCCCGTTCATCCGTCCCGATAATCACGAGCGAGATCGGTTCTTTATTATAAGCGACAGGTTCCTCGTTTTGAGTCAAATTAAGTTCGGTATCGCTGGCCACTTTCTTTAGTGTATCTTCCAACTTCCACCATGCAGCGCCAGCGGCAACCGCGCAAAAAACAAAAAACATTAAGATTGTCCCAAGTAAGATTCTTTTCTTTTTCAGTTTTTTATTGTTATATTTCATCTTACGATTCGGTTGTATTTGCATCGATCCTATTACCTCCACATTACTGAGCGCGCCCGTTGTTTTGAGCGCCTTCTCCAGCATACTTGACTCCCCATATTTTCGCAATATACTTTCTCAAAGGTAATGTTAAATTTTTGTTGTCATTAGGGATTTAGACGCATTTTTCAACAAAAGGTTGCAGAAAGTGAGATAAAAACCAAACTTTATACCGAATACTTCCACTTGATTGATGTTTTACCCACCTATTAACTCCATTTTCGACAATCAAGCCCAACAATGTTCAAACAAAAAAAAGGATGCGCGAAGAGAATTTGCGGCATCCTTATTTGGTCGTTTCTATTCGTCCCATCCAGTTGATCATCTCCTGAATCACTTGCGCCCGTTCAGGTTCATTGAGCACTTCGTGATAAAGCCCAGGCCATTCCCGATACCATTTCTGTCCAATTGGTAACTGCTCCACCCACTTTTTTGTTTCTGATTTATCCGTAATCCGATCCCCTCCCGCTTGATGAACAAGCAATGGAATCTGTGGAATTCGATCAAGTTGTTGCCAATTTAATTGCATATGCAACAGGAGTTCATTGTACCAACGCACACTCGCTTTTTTGATTAAGTAAGGATCCGTTTCATCGCGTTTTATAATTTGCTCGTTACGCGTAACGAGGTGGGAATCAATTTCTGAACCGAGCGTCAACTTCGGATACACAACATTCAACGCCTTAGCTAACGATTGTTTCCACGGTGGAACTTTCACACTCAAACCAAAACATGGAGACGATAAAACAACGCCGCGAACGATCGGTTGATGCGTTTCTAAAAAACGGGCGATAACAAGCCCGCCTAAACTATGACCAAACAGATACGGTGGAACTGAGTCGCGACACCTGAGTTCTTCATACCAATCAGCAACGGCCTCGATATAAGCTTCAAAGCGATCGATATGACCCTTCTGTTTGCCGCTTGATCGTCCATATCCCGGCAAATCGCCGCCAAGCACATCATACCCCGCTCTATTCCACTGTTCGATCGCCCAAGCGTATCGGCCAATGTGTTCGCCAGCTCCATGCACGAGCAACAACGATCCAACTTTAGGAGCTGATGTCGGATAAAAGGTTTTATATGTTTGCAAATTTGTCACCCCAGGTTAAATAGAGAGCTTCTGTCTAAAAGTTTTTATTTGGTTTCCACCATAAAAAGATGTATAATTCGAGTTAAAGTGCTTTTTAAGGGGGAGATCTTCCGTGATCCATCTAGAAAACGTTGATACGAGATTAGAAGAACGTTTGACAGAATTATATAATATACACAAGGAGAGAGCAAAAAATATCGATTGGAGCTACCACGAATTTGTTCCGTGGGACAAGGCCCGTTGTTTCAAAAGAGAGCCTTGGCATGAAAGCCAACGAACGCTGCCCTTTGCTGTTTATACAGCGGTTGAAACAGCCTTATTAACCGAAGTGAATTTACCATGGTTCACAACACATCTCCACGCGACGTTTAAAGGCGCATTAACACCAATCAAGGAATTCGTGCATACTTGGACTGCTGAGGAAGACCAACACTCAAATCTACTCGAAACATATTTGATTGTAACCAGAAACGCGAATCCCCATGAATTGAGCAAATTGCGTTATCGGGTAGTCGAGCTGGGTTTTGAGTCTGAGTTCACTGCTCCCACACAAGTAATGGCTTATACAGCGATGCAAGAGTTAGCGACAATGGTCTACTACAATAACGTTGCTCGCGTGGCTCAAGAGCACGACCGCGATCTATCTACCCTGTTGCGTCGTCTAGCAAAAGATGAAAGCTTGCACTACGCATTTTACCGTGATGCCATTAAAGCTCATTTAGATTTAGAGCCTAACTATATTTATCACATCGCTTATGTGATGTTAAATTTTGGTATGCCTGGAAAAGACATGCCTGATTTTGAAGAGCGAATGAAAATCATCGGCCAAGAGGCAAATTACGGTCCAGAGCAATATTTTGACCAAGTGCTAGATGTGCTTGTGAAGTTTTGGGAGATCGACCAATTAAAACCGACAGATCCTGAGGCTGAAAAAGCGCGGCAAAGCATCCTTAAGCACCATTCCCGCTTGAAACGAATTATTGATCGTTCTCAGTCACGCAGACAAGTCAATTTACAAACCGAGTAAACTACCTGGTTTTTTGTACGGCCAGTCCTAAGCGCTCGAAACAAAAAAAGACAATCTAGCAAGCGACGCTTCTAGACTGTCTTTTTTATATTAAGATACCGCATTTTTTTGTTGTTCTAAGTGATCGGCTAATTCTTCCATAATCGTATCAATGATCGTCTGTACGGGCAGAATTTGTTTGATTTCATGAACCCTCGAACCCGCAAAAATAATTCCGTTGTCGACGTCTCCTTCGACCGTTCTCTTTAAAGAATCCAGCGTACAAAATTGGAAACTACATACCTTTAAGCACTGATCACAATAATCTATTTTAATTCGCTCTTGAGCTATTACTCGCTCAATAAACGGATTAATGATCGCTCGCCCCTCTAATCCGACCGTTGTTTTGACAAGCGCGGTTTGTCCTTCCCCACAATCAACATACTTCTGTTTAAATGAAGGATGGGCATCACATTCTTCGCTGGCGACAAAACGCGTTCCCATTTGTACGCCGACAGCTCCCATTGCCATTGCTTTCGCTACATCTTCACCTGTTAAAATACCGCCTGCCGCAATCACCGGGATATCGACCGCTTCGACCACTTCAGGTAGGATTTCAAATAAAGGTCGATCCGTTCCAAGGTGACCGCCTGCTTCACAACCTTCGGCCACGATTGCCGCTGCTCCCAATCTTTGAGCCAATCTCGCCAATTTACCAGAAGAGACAATCGAAATAATCGGAACGTCATACTCTCTTCCCCACTGGTACATGTCTCGTGAAAATCCCGCGCCTGATATAATAAAATCAACCTTTTCGCGCATGGCCACTTTTACAGTTTCTGCAAAATCACTCATCGCAAACAATACATTTACACCAATATAACCTTGTCCGCCGCTTAATTCCCTGGCGCATCGAATTTGTCTGATCAATTCTTCATGCGGAATTCCAGTTCCAGAAATAATGCCAATCCCCCCTGCATTGGCAACAGCCGCGGCCAAACCGCTAAGCGACACCGCTATGCCCATTCCTCCCTGAATGATCGGAACGCGTGGCGTCATATGCGCAATTTTCATTTGTGGAATATTCAAATTTTTTCCCCCTAATTAAATCGGAATTGGTCTAATTCCTCCCCAGGAATCTAAACTCTATTCTATCATAAACCAAAATGGTTCAATTAAGGAATAAGATCTATCACTTTAAAAGAATTTTTTTGAAAAAATTACCGACAATCCTGCCTTCTGAGCAACGCGCAAGAAAAAAACCACACTGTTTTTGACTCTTTTTGTCATATTTTAATGGTTCCGCGGATAGACATGATTAAAGATCAAAAAAGGGAGTGTGGCACAATGAAAGAATTCATGCTGCAAATCGAATCGATCACAAGCTGCTCGCAATTACAATCATTAAAAGAATCAATTAAAGACGAAGTCATTCACCCTCAGCTTCGCTGGGATGAACGGATGATTTTATATAAACAAGTGCAACTCATTAATGAACGAATTACCCAATTAACATTAACGGTCCAACCAACTTTATAACTAAAAAAGGTAGATGAACAAGTCATCTACCTTTTTCTTTATATCATTTTCACTTATATTTTCGTCAATCTAAAATTCCCCTTGCCCGCGATTTCAACGTAGTCAATCTGATGTTTTTGGAAATATGGAATCGCATTGGCATGCAATAAGAATTTAACTCCTTCAAACTCTAGAACTTCATCTCGGTACTCAACTGACTCCTCCAGAGTCAGATTCAATTGCGGACCGCCTCAGCTCATTCGTGTCGAGAGACGAACAAGATAGTCAATGTCATCTTCTTGCGCCGCTACCGAATCGCGAATTACATTTAAAGCCGTTTCAGTTATATGAACCTGGATCATAAAATACCCCCTGTTTGCTCATTTTCCACTACTTTAACCTGTTCCAGGAAAATTGCGGAATCCCCGCTGCTCCCTCGCCCTTGCAAAAATGGCATTCAAACAGCGAGCTATTGCAACTTTCTTTCTAATTTTACGTAACGATCTCTATTTTGTCTAGATTAAAAACTGTTTTCATAGTGGAAACGATAGAAGTTTAAAATAACGAAAAAAAAAGAGGTCGTCATCACCCGACTTCCTCTCCTTTTAACTATGAATAGAAAATATCATTCAAACAGGCCAACTCACCATTTTCATCCAATTCAAAAAATTCAATTGTCTTTCCTAATTTCATTTCAATAAAACAATCCGAACAGTAAAAATATTTAGGAGCGACTTGTCCAACGTTTACCCGCTGACAGTTTGGACAGCGCACAATCCGCTCACCCGCCACACACCGTTCCATCAATTGTTCTTGAGATAATGCCCCCATCGACTTTATGCCTCCTTGCGAATATTATGCTTGGCAATAGTATCGACAGGATTGGTTTATTTCATACTTTTTCCAACTCAGAAAGTGGTTTTCGCAAGGAGGTCTGTTTCTACGTGTAAAGATGACAGGCAACCGTATGATTGGGGGCAACGAGATCAAGCGCGGGGCGTTCCCCGATACACCGATCAAACGCGGAAGGACAACGATGATAAAAGGGGCATCCTTGTTCTCGCATAGCAACATCCGCCGCTTCTTCCCGCAAAAAAATCCGTTCCTTGCTTCGTTCGGGGTCTGGGATCGGCGCGGCGGCTAATAACGCGCGCGTATACGGATGGAGAGGCTGCTTGTATAGATCATTCTTACCAGCAACTTCAACAAGGCGTCCCGCGTACATCACACCAATCTGATCGCAAATGTGTTTTACAACACTGAGGTCATGAGAAATAAAAAGATAAGTCAGTTCAAACGATTGTTGTAAATCACGCAACAAATTAATGATCTGCGATTGAATGGAAACATCTAAGGCAGAAACAGGCTCATCAGCGATGACTAACTTGGGACGAGCGGCCAGCGCCCGCGCAATCCCGATTCGCTGCCTTTGCCCTCCTGAAAATTGGTGCGGATAACGTTTGGCGTGGTAATGATCAAGTCCGACTACCTCTAATAATTGGCGAACTCGTTGCGCCCGTTCAACCACGTTTTCGACTTGATGAACTTTTAACGGCTCCTCAATGATTCGCTCGATCGTATGTCTCGGGTTTAAAGAGGCATACGGGTCTTGAAAAACCATTTGCATCTCTTTACGCGTTTTGTTCCATTGCTCTTTAGACAGCTTCGTTATGTCTGTCCCCTCAAACAAAATTTGACCCGCAGTCGGTTCAATTAACCGTAAAATCGCCCGTCCTGTTGTCGATTTTCCGCAGCCACTTTCGCCGACTAGTCCAAACGTGACACCGCGACGAATACGAAAAGAAAGATCGTCGACCGCTTTGACAAACTGTCGTTCACGGGAAAAGCCCCGCCGCTTTATAGGGAAGCGCACCTTCAAACCCTCTACAGCCAATAACTCATCGGAATACATCTCGGTTTTCCCTCCATCTTTACTATGTTGATGAAAGTAGCCAACAACGACAGAGATGATCTGAACCGACCCTCGTCATCTCAGGCATTGCCTCAAAACATTGATTTCGGACTTTATCACAGCGCGGAGAAAAGCGACAACCGTTAGGCCAAGCCCGCGGATCGGGCACATTTCCAGGAATCGAGTAAAGGCGGTCAGCATCTTGATCCCAGCGTGGCGCCGATCGCAATAAGCCTTTCGTATAGGGATGTTGCGGATTTTTAAAAAGGGTTTTCACCGTACCCGCTTCAACGACTTTACCCGCATACATGACGACCATTCGCTCGCACGTTTCCGCGACAACGCCAAGATCATGCGTAATAAGCATAATCGCAGTTCCGACCTCTCGATTCAGTGATTTCATTAGCGCTAAAATCTGAGCTTGGACTGTCACGTCAAGCGCCGTTGTCGGCTCATCGGCGATTAATAGCTGGGGTTTACGAGACATTGCCATTGCGATCATCACTCGTTGACGCATCCCGCCGGAAAGGCGATGCGGATATTCATCAACCAGCTGTTCGGGACGAGCGATCCCAACCTTCTTTAACCATCCGACCGCTTCGAAACGCGCGTTTTTTTTGGACACCTTGCGCTGCAACCGAATCCCTTCAATCAGTTGCGTTCCGATCGTATAGGCGGGATTTAATGAGGTCATTGGCTCTTGAAAGATCATCGCAATCTCATTCCCTCGTAACTCCCGCATGCGACGGACTGATGCTTGCAACAAATTTTCTCCGTTAAATAGAATGCTCCCCTCCATAATTTTTCCAGGTTTAGGAATTAAACCGATAATCGATAAGGAGGTGACACTTTTTCCACAGCCCGATTCACCGACAACACCGACAATCTCCCCGCGATTAATCGAAAGATCAACCCCATCAATCGCTGGAACGATCCCCTCATCGGTCATAAAATGCGCATGGAGGTTATTAACTTCCAGTAATTTTTGCAAAAAATCCCCCTTTTCAAAAATTATTTCTATCTAAACACTCTTATTGTATTTACTTTA
Organism: Ammoniphilus oxalaticus; assembly: GCF_003609605.1. Taxonomy (NCBI): domain Bacteria; kingdom Bacillati; phylum Bacillota; class Bacilli; order Caryophanales; family Paenibacillaceae; genus Ammoniphilus; species Ammoniphilus oxalaticus. The sequence continues at coordinate 30,572 of NZ_MCHY01000011.1, forward strand.
TTTTCATGTCTGTGGCATAATGACTTTAAAATAAATATCAACGCTAAGCACCATAATAAGCGAAACGAATGGAGGAGTATAACAATGCCACTTTCTGAGATCCTAAGGTACAATGAGGAGTTCGTTGCCAGCAAAGAATATGAAACATACCATACAGATAAGTTTCCAACGAAAAAAATGGTCATTTTAAGCTGCATGGACACACGGTTGATTGAACTACTTCCAAAAGCAATGGGACTGAAAAACGGAGATGCGAAGATTATTAAAAACGCGGGAGCGATTGTGAAGCAGCCTTTCGGCAGTATCATGCGCAGTATCCTCGTTGCGATCTACGCCCTGAAAGCCGAAGATGTGTATGTGATTGGACACCACGAATGTGGCATGACAGGTCTTGAGTGTGGGCCTTTGCTCGATAGTATGAAAGATCGCGGAATCACGCAAGAGATGATCGAAGTACTATCGCATTCAGGAATTAATTTAGAAGGTTGGTTAAAAGGATTTAAATCTGTAAAAGAAGGCGTGGAAAACAGTGTGGAAATGATTCAAAACCACCCCTTGTTACCAAAAGGGACACCTGTACACGGCCTGATTATCGATCCAGACACAGGTAAACTTGACCTCGTTGTTGACGGTTACGCCAATACTGTAAACGCTTAACAACGTGATGTTAGAAAAAGGGCCTGTAGCTACACACAGCCCTTTTTCTTATTCGGACTAAATAGATTTAATCATACCGCCATCGATTAAAAACGCATTGCCTGTCATATAAGTACAAGCGTCGGAAACAAGAAATGCAACCACTTTCGCAAACTCTTGCGGCGTTCCATATCTACCAAGCGGGATTTGCTTTTGTACCAGTTGCTCAACTTCTTCTCTGCTTACTCCTAATCGATCAGCCTGTAATTGATCCAACTGCGCCACACGATCAGTTGCAATTCGCCCCGGAGCAACCGTATGGATTAAAACGCCATAAGGAGCCAACTCTTCAGCTAATGTTTTCGTCAAGCCGACAATCCCTGTTCGAAATGTATTCGACAAAATCAATCCAGGAATCGGCTGTTTAATCGATGCGGAAGCAATATTAATAATCCTGCCGTTTGATTTCTTTAATTCAGGTAGAGCAGCGCGAATCGAACGAATATAGCTTAATAAGTTTAGCTCAAAGGTGTCCTGCCATTGTTCATCCGTAATTTCTTCAAACATCCCGCTCGGTGGTCCACCCGCATTATTCACAAGGATATCTATCTTTCCAAATTGTTCAATTGTTGCTTTCATCAATTGCTCAAGTTCAGCAGACTTCGTAATATCTGTCTGTTGGAAAAGGACCTTTCCTTTGCCCAACCCTGTTAATTCGGACTGGACAGACGCCAATTTATCTGCGTCCCGACTGGCTAACATGACCGATGCGCCTTCCGTCACAAGTTCCGCTGCAATCGCCTTGCCAAGCCCCTGACTCGAAGCGAGCGCCAACGCAACCTTCCCTTTTAAATTTAGGTTCATCTAGCTACTTACCCCCCTATCTGTCCATCATCATACCCAAGTTTAATTAATCTGTTCAGCCAATTCAAGTTCATCAAACCAGCTTAACTTTTCTCGAAGACGCACGACTTCACCAACGATAATAATCGCCGGGTGTGAAATCTGAGCCTTGATCACTTCTTCTTCAATCGTTTCCAATGTTGCCGTAACCGTTCGCTGATTTTCCGTTGTGCCCCATGTAATTGCAGCAACAGGCGTCTGCGCTGATTTCCCATTTGTAATCAATTGCTCACAAATGACTGGCAAATTGGAAACCCCCATATAAAAGGCAATCGTATCGATTCCTTGCGCCAAAGCCCGCCATTTCACATCCGAATCTTCTTTCCCTGCGCCCATATGTCCGGTCACCATTGCAAAATTTGATCCATAATCCCGATGTGTAATTGGAATTCCCGCAAAAGCAGGAGCGGCAATCCCCGAAGTAATTCCGGGCACAATTTCAAATTTCACTCTATTTGAAGCTAACGCTTCAGCTTCCTCTCCGACGCGACCAAACACACACGGGTCTCCCCCTTTGAGACGGGTTACAACTTTCCCTTGCAAGGCATGGTCGACAAGTAACTGATTGATACACTCTTGACGAAGCGTGTGATTATGCGGTAATTTTCCCGCGTATATTAACTCAGCCCGTTCATTTCGATGTTCCAATAAGATTGGATTCGCCAAACGATCATACACAATGACATCCGCTTCCTGAATACATTCCAATCCTCGTAAAGTAATCAATTTTGGATCGCCAGGCCCCGCCCCGACCAAATACACTTTTCCTTTGACCACATCTATTTCCCCCTAAAACCCGCTCGTTCTTTTTCTGAGAGGTTGTTCGATTCCTGTTTGTTAATTAGAATATATCACACATCTATTTTTAATTCCACCTTTTCCTATGTGGATTATAAAAGGGTCCATTTCCATGCAATGTAAAAAGGGCGTCTCCTCTTAGGAAACGCCCTTTTCCTCTTCTAGCATTTGACCTCTGCATTCTTTCTCGCATAATAGTACCAGCAGATCAACAGACTTAAGCCATAGTAACCAAGAAAAATATAGAGAGCAACATTGGCGGAACCGGTCTGACTAATCGACCAACCAAATAATTTAGGGATCAGAAATGCCCCAAAAGCGGCAATCGCGCCCGTAAAGCCAAGCACAGGCGCGGCCTGTTTCGCCTCAAAAATAAATGGGATCATCCGAAAGGTAGAGCCATTGGCAATCCCTGTTGTAAAAAACAGTAAAATAAACATCGTCAAAAAACCAATAAAATGGTGTGTATTCAAGAAGAAAACGACCCCGATCGTAGCCAAAATCATGATCAATGTATCCCAAAACGTCACCATTGCCCCGCCCAGCTTATCTGATATCCAACCGCCAACAGGCCTGAAACTGGCCCCGACTAACGGACCTAAGAAAGCCAATCCAACAGCATTCACTTCTGGAAACTCAGATTTGATCAATAAGGGGAACGCGGCAGAATAACCGATGAATGAACCAAAGCACATCGTATACAACCAAGTCATAATCCACGTGTGCTTATTTTTAAATATCATCGCTTGTTCTGAAATGGATTGTTTGGCATTTGGCAGATTGTCCATTCCAAAAAATGCGGCAATCGTTACAATTACAATCGGTATGACCCACACATAAGCAGCGTTTTGAATCCATACCTCACCGCCTGTCGGCAGTTGTTGCGAAGCGCCTGCGATTCCCGTTACCATCCCCGCTCCAATCGCGATAGGCGTAATAAATTGAACGGCGCTGACGCCTAAGTTTCCGAGGCCCGCATTCAGCCCATTCGCTGTCCCCTTCGCTCTTCGCGGAAAAAAGAAATGTATATTAGCCATCGATGATGAAAAATTCCCTCCGCCAATTCCGCACAAAGCGGCCATAAGCGCCATCGTCATAAACGAAGTCTCCGGGTTTTGAATGGCAACGCCAATTCCAACCGCTGGAAGCAAGAGCGCAGCCGTACTGATCACTGTCCAATTTTTCCCGCCTACTAAACCAGGCATAAAGGTAAAAAAAAGTCGACATGTTGCTCCGCTAAGTCCAGGTATAGCCGCAAGTGTAAATAGTTCCGTCTGGGTAAAACTAAATCCGACATCATTTAATTTAACAGCGATCACTGACCAGATTTGCCATACCGCAAAAGCTAAAAATAGAGCGGGTATCGAAATCCACAAATTTCGACTTGCATGTCTTTTTCCTTCCACTTCCCAAAAATGTTCATTTTCTGGATCCCAATCGGCTCCAATCCTCCCCTGTCGGACAGTCGATCCTGTCCTTTCAACCCCTGCTTTCATATCCCATCTTTCCCTTTCCCGCGTTCATATTTTCCTCTTTGCTTTGAATCATACCCCTGAGCTGTAACGCGCCATTATAGATGACCCACACTTGCTTATCCCCGCACGTCACCAATCACACATATTTTCAAACGTAATAACATTAAGTATATAGCTATATGTATTTTTGCGCTTGTCTAGATAAGGGGATTTTTAGTCTATCTACCTTGAACGAGTCAATAATGGGGCCCATTTTGCGAAAAATAGCTGGGGATTTGTTCATAAATAAAGGCAAGATTACAATTCGTAATCTTGCCTACTTTATTAAAAAGATTGTTATGATTGTCTAATCCTTTACTTCGTTTGGTCCCATGGCCATTCCGCCCCGTCATGATCTTCGAGCAAGAGCACATCAACTATGTCTCCTATGGCGAATCCTCTTGTTCCGCCAGGCAACACGATAAACGAATTGCACAACGCTAGTGAAGATACGATGTTCGATTTATCAGCTCCACTTGGAGCGACATATAGCTGACTGTCTTCGTAAAAAATCTTGCTCCTCACAAAACGCGTAAACGGATTCACCTTTGGGAAATCTTCCGCTAAAATAGCTTTAGTCCGTTGCAGATGCGGCTTTTTGGAACAAAGCAACGTTTTAACAATCGGACGCGCGTAAAGTTCGTAACCGACATAACAAGCAGACGGATTGCCGGACAAGCCAAACAGTATTTTTCCATTCCAGTGAGCAACGGTCGTGACACTGCCAGGACGCATCGCAATCTTGTTAAACAAAACATCTGCGCCAAGTCTATCATAAATAATCGGGAGGTAATCAAAGTCTCCAACAGACACCCCGCCTGTTGTGACAAGTATATCAACATCAGCCAACGCTTTTGTTATGGCCGCAAACGATGCTTCTAAATCATCCGCCAACTTGCCAAAATAGACAGGTTCCGCGCCCGAACGAATGATTTGAGAAATAATCATATAGGCATTGCTATTTCTAATTTTACCGGGAACCAATGGCTCGTCCACATCCAACAGCTCTGAACCCGTCGCAAATACGCCGACCTTCGGCTTCTTAGCTACTTTCACTTGATGATAACCGAATGTCGCCAATAACGCTTTGACCCCTGGATTAATATACGTCCCCTTTTCCACGATCGGCGTTCCCGCCTTCATATCTTGGCCACGGTAGGTGACATAGTCCCCTTGTTCTATGAATCGTTTCGCTTTGACCTTTGTTTTACCTTGATCTATAAACGTTTCCGTTAATTCAAGCGGGATCACCGCGGTTGCTCCGACAGGCATTTGGGCTCCTGTCATAATTCTCACCGCTTGGTTTAATCCTACCGTTTTCAGCGGCACATCGCCCGCTCCAATTTCCTCGACTACTTCAAGGATCACCGGATTTTCAGAAGTCGCCCCTTCTATATCTTCCGTCCGAATCGCAAATCCATCAAAAGCGGAACGGTCAAAGTTAGGCACGTCATCAGTGGCAACTAAATCTTCACCCAAATATCGTCCATCGCAGTCATTGATTGACACTTGCTCGATCTGCGCTTCACCCGCATACTTCATCACTCGCGCAACGGCTTCGCTAACTGGAATTGACGTTCTTCTCTCTAGCAACATCATCACTCCATCCACTCATAATCTCGTCAACTAGAATTTCACAAATAAACGAGGCACATGATTATAAAATAAACTGAGTTTACAACTTCAACTATTCCAACACCCTTGATGGAAAGAGGTTTTCCATAAAATGCTGTACTCCTTATTGTACTTGGTAAAAACGCAAAAAACAACCAAGGAACGCCCAGCGCCCAACTAATCACAAGCAGCAGAACGTGATAGCCCGAAGATATGACTCGAAACATTATGTTCCTTTTTTCCCGAATCATCGACTTTACAAAAAAGAGACTACCTGTAAAAAACAACACAGAAAGGGCCCAAACGATAGCCGCCTTATTGTCAAGATAGCCAGTTCCTAAATAATAACTGGCTAAACCACCGATTGAAAAGATAACCGTCGCGCACAGTCCATTAATGAATGAGCGTTCTCGATTTTTCTTCGCATAATACAGATTAACGAGAAAGAAGGGAAGCATCAGCAAGCCAATCAACAACAATCGCCAACTATACACTAGCGTAACACTTAAACAGAGCAGAGCAGGAATAAGGTAAGTGAGAATAGAGCGGAAGTAAGAACGAAGATCTTCTCTTTTAAACGCTAACAAAATCGGATAGGTCGCTAAATAAAGCAAGGTCCAACCAATGAATAAAGGAACATGATAGCCAATAAAACCACATGCTCCAACCCCTATCACAAACGGGGCAATAAGCATCGCCCATGCTCCATGTTGCTTCGGTATCACTAATTTCATTCCTTAACACACCCCTTTACTTTACTTACTTCCGATTCGTTTTGGCATCATCGATCTACAACCGATCGACTGAGTATTCCCCTGCATGAATGGCTCCCCGCCTGTAAACACTAACGATGGACTGCCTATTTCATTCAACAACCCCACTTACCGCCATCTTGATTCGGTTGAACACATTATAACTGTTCTACCAACGTTGTTAAGTGAGAGACATCACAAACTTGGTGACACATGTCACATACAACGAAATAAAAACGATTATCATTATAAATATAAGCAGTATGATGATTGAGGAGGTTGTAGGTATGAGTGAACCAAAAACAATCGAATTGGACGTTCGCGAGGATTTAAAAAATAAGCTTGATCCTTATCAAAAAATTATGGATGCAATACGATCGTTTGAATCGGGGGATATTTTCATCTTGCATGTCTCCCTCAAACCGCTTCCCTTATTCACTGTCATGAAAGCAAAAGGTTTTACGCATAAAGCTGTTCAGTTGGATAACAAATATTGGAAAGTAACATTTACGAAGAATTAATAGTAATTCGGAAGGGAAGATGACGGATGATTTTAGATAATAGAGGGTTGCAACCCCCTGAACCGATGATGAGAACATTGAAAGCGCTCGATGAATTACAGGTCGGACAGCGTCTAAGTATCATCAACGATCGCCGTCCGATGTTTTTATATGAGGAGTTAGAAGAACGCGGATTTTCCCATCAGACGATCGTACGGGATGATGGGGGCTATCAAATTGATATTACAAAATAAAGGGGGCGCCGCGGGATGTTGGCTCAAACAAACACGGAAACAAACATCAAGCTACCTTTCGCCTTTATTTTTTATAGTTTAGTCGCCTTTGTTCTCTCGCAGGTGATGATCATTTGGAGAGGGGCGGATCTGTTGGATGGGGCCTTCCGACAACCCGTCATCTGGTCTGCCGCGCACCTCTTGTTACTCGGTTGGGCATTGATGGCGGCGATGGGTTCGATGTACCAACTGGTTCCTGTCGCTTTTCTAACGCCGATTTGGAGTGAAAAATTTGGATTCTTCCAGTTTGCTGTCACCTCATTAGGAATTACCGTATTTTCGATCACGCTCGCATGGGTTCCATTGTACGCTTATTGGGGCGGAATCCTAACGCTCATTGGCATTTTACTCTTCTTATTTCAAATGTGGATGACTCTTAAGAAGCAAACGGAAAAAAGTATCATCACCCTGTTCGTTGGTTCCGCCTTGTTTTGTTTGTTTGTTACAATTGGACTAGGTATTCTGCTCGCTCTGAACATAAGCGGATTTTCGATACTCGCTAGTGATGGACTGCTAAAAGGACACATTTTACTCGGGCTATGTGGGTGGTTTACGTTATTAATCTTCGGGTTTTCCTACAAAATGGCGCCGATGTTCTCTTTGGCCCACGGTTTTCAGATGGAATTAAGTCGAACTGTGTTTGGTGTCTATACCGCTGGCCTCATCCTCAGCTTCGTGTCCCTGTTTAACACTAGCCACCTTTTGTTATCGTTAGGATTTCTGCTGTTATTCGTCGGATTTCTGCTGTTTAGCATCCACATGCGACAGGTGATCCAAAAACGAGTGAAGAAAAAGTTGGATCGTCCTTTTGTCTTCTCTTTGATTGCGATTGGATTTGGACTTGTGATTCACCTACTCGCGTTTATTTATGCGATTGCCCAGCCAACACCCCTTGCGTTTATCGTTTTGGCTTGCGCCTATATCATCGGATGGATCGTTTTCAGTCTAATTGGTTATCTTATCAAAATTGTTCCATTCTTATGGTGGACCCATCGATACAGTCAACAAGTAGGGAAAGAGAATGTGCCCGCTTTAAAAGATATGATGGATGATCGCTTGATTCACCCGTTACTGATCATCCTCCCTGTCTCTTTTGCGGGAGTGATCATTAGCTTTCCAATCCATTCCCAATCGCTATTTTGGACCAGCCAGACAATCTTTACCGCAGGTTCTGTATTATTTTGTTACATCATCATTATGGTTTTAAAAAAATAAGAGGGGAATGAGCCAAATATGACTCAAATCGAACAAGTATATGACCAATTGCGAAAAGTAATTGATCCCGAATTAAATATCAATGTCGTTGATTTAGGGTTAATTTATGATGTCAAGCTCGATCAAGGCAAACTTGAAATTGCAATGACGTTAACGACACCTGGTTGTCCGCTCCATGACAGCATAGTAAATGGCGTCAAATATGCGGTATCGACTGTTGAAGGAGTAGAGCAGGTCGACGTTGAACTTGTCTGGTCTCCTCCTTGGACTCCTGACCACATGACCGAAGCAGGAAGGAGAGCCCTCGGATAAACCAGTGAAACATATAATTTGGATTGCAATAAATGTGTTGTTTTTGTTAGTGAGCACGATCTACATTTGGGTATTTCAAAAGCCGGACACACTTTTTATAGGCGCAGGCGCGTTACTCGGTCAAGTGGCCGTTGTATTATTTCTGATTAATGTGAATATGTATTTTATCTTTTTAGTCATCAGAAAATCAACGAAACGAAATGTAAGAGTGACCCTAGCTAAAATCGCGAGGCGGATGATGAAAAGGCATATTACGATTGCTGTCTTAGCAACGACGATCATTCTCATCCACGCCTTTATTATGCTGACACAGCTCGGACCACTGATCGGATTTTTTGGTCCAAAAATGATCAGTGGATACGTAGGGCTCGTTGTTTTAACATTAACGTTAATTGGCGGATACCGCAGACACCGCAAAGCGACCGGCTTTCGCAGGAGATTCCATTTGACGATGGCAATGATCTTCACTGCTGTATTTGTTATCCATTTGTTTATGCCTTTTTAAAAAGTTGGGCGTGATTGTTCAGGGGTATTCACCCCGACGATTACGCCCTTTTTATTTATCCTTTCCCTTTCACACAGCTTGCCCGCCCGCCTTTTTCATTTTTCTTACAATAAAAATAGACAGAGCGATAATCAGGCAAACGAAGCCGAAAATCCAACCAAAACGTGTAACATATTGACTAACGAGCTCAATCGAATGACCAAAGTACTTCCCTACCATGAACAGGGCCAAAGTCCAAATAAATCCAGTGGAGTACGAAAATAGCGCATATCGAAAAAAGCTCATTCTGTTAACGCCAACGATATAAGGAACGATATGTCGAATAACTGGAAAGAGGTAACTAATTACGAGCGAGAAAGCTCCATAACGATCTATAAAATGGTGGGCTTTTTCAATATATTTGGCCGTTTTCCGCTTGCGCATCAAATAATGTAAAGCGGGCGGTCCAATGATTCGGCCAATGCAATAACCAATCGTGAGCCCTGATATAACACCCGCATACGTAAGCGCAAAAGCGGGAAGCGGTTTAAGTATGCCAAGCGAAGTCACAAACCCGCCGCTCATTACGATAACCTCATCTGGTATTGGCAACCCTACGATCCCAAGCCACAGGAAGAAAAAGAGGGCGGCGTACCCATATTGCTCTATCCCGCCCAGCAAGAAGTCGAGGTACATAAGTTACTCCTCCTTCTTGCCGAAGCACGTATAAACAAAGGCGGGAGGAACATTGCGCATTTCAAAGTTGATCGCTACGCGGTTAAAATGCTCTTTTAACATGTTCTTCATCTGCAACGAGTATTGAAACGCAATAAACACACCATCGGGTTTTAGACACTCTAGGACAACGCTCATGATTTCGCTCCTTAGCTGCGGCGAAAAATTAGCGAACGGCAACCCAGATATAATACAATCAACTTGAGGTGTATGTAACTTTTTAAGCAAACTAGCCATCCCTGCCGCATCCGAACCAAAGTAAAAGGAGGGGTACGTTTCCTGCAAAGCTTGTCTCATCTGCGCATCCTTTTCAATAATGACAGCCGTTGTTGCATCCGCCATATGTTCAAAGATGTAGTTTGTAAATACGCCGGTTCCGGCGCCCAACTCAACAATTGCGTCCACCTCGTCCCAAGCTACATGATCAAACATCTTTTTGGTTAAATAAATGGAACTAGGGGTTATGCTCCCAACCTGTCCCGGGGATTGGATAAATTTATTTAAAAAGGTTAAACGCCGATTCGTTAAGCTGATCAATTCCCCTCACTCCTTCTACATTTCATAGTTATATAATAATCCTTTTATCCTAAAACGCCTACACAATTTTTATTAAGAAAACCTTAAATTTTTAACAAAACAAAAACCCACTCCTAAAAGTGGGCTAAAACGAAAAGACTATGGTCGTTTGGCAAATAAAAGTCTTTGTTCCCAATATCCGGCTAGTTCGCTTTTCGTCACACCAGGGTCCCCATATGTATGGATGATTTCTCCATTTCCAGCGTACATCGCGACATGCCCAACCATGCGATTACTGGCATAGCGACCGGGTGTGAAAAAGAAAAGCAAATCGCCCGGCTTGAACTGATCCGCGCTGATTCGCCGTCCGACACTTGCCTGTTCTATTGAACTTCGCGGAACTTCAACGCCAAATCGTTCTAGCACATACTTTACAAAAGAGGAACAATCAAAAGCTTTTGTTTCCCGGTAATCATCCGCTCCAAATTCATACGGCGTCCCTAAAAACCTTTCCGCAAAACGAATGACTTCAGCGCCATTCACGTTTCCGCTCGATTGAATCGAGGCTGACTTTTGTCCCTCATCTGTCGAGAGTAGCGTAGGCGCGACGAGACTTAACTTCCTCTTATTAGCATCCCACTTGATTTCAGTATTTAATAACGCTGACAACGCCTCAACCGTCATAAACAATTGATCATTTTGCGCGCGCGGAGCGCGCGGCAACATGATTCTCCGATCTCCGACTGTTGCGGAGATGTCCCCTGCCTTTACAGTATAAATCGGATCGGTATAACCAATTTGGTAGGTTTCGCCAGCTTGTTGCATTCTGAGATCTAAGGCGTTCATTGTCTCTTGTACAGCGACCCACCTCTTACCCGTATGTTCAATTTGGAGCGGGATGACTCGATTCGTTTTTTGGCCATCGATCGTTAGCTGGGCCGATGCGCTCATTTGTTTAACGGGAGGAGATGTAGCTTGGCAAGCCCCAATTAAAAACAAACAACACAGTGGCAACCAGCGGCGCGCTAACTTTTGCATAGAAAAAACCAAGCGGTTCAACTCCTTAGCATTATTCTAAACTTAGTTTGTTTAGAAACAGAAGGATTATCCCCGATTGAAAAATATTATGACTGAATCAGTTCAGCATAAGCTACTTTGATACAATAATCCATGATAACCGACATTCCATGTTGTTTACACAAGGCGGCAGCCTCTTCATGAACCAACCCTAACTGCATCCAGAACACTTTGCCTTGTCCGTATTCAACCGCTTCTTCGGCAACGGGCATAATTTGATCCACACGTCGGAACACATTAATAATGTCGACAGGTTCTTTAATCTCCGTCAAGGTCGCCACTGCTTTTTCGCCTAATGCTTCCTTAATCATCGGATTAACAGGGATGATCTTATACCCATAGCTTTGCATTCTTTTAGCCACTTGATAACTGATTCGATCCGGGTTATCAGACAAGCCGACAATAGCAATCGTTTTCGCGTCTACTAAAATTTGTTTAATTTCTTCTTTCGATGGATTTTGCATCGCCATTATTTATTCCTCCGTTCGATTTGCGGAACGCCCCATGGCTAGTACAGCCAACGTCCTTGTCATCGCCCCAGTCCCGCCTTGCGGGGATAGTTCTTCTTGTTTATCAGCCCAAGAGGTACCCGCGATGTCCAAATGAACCCACGGCGTTTCTTCAGCGAATGCCCCGATAAATAGTCCGCCGGTAATACTGCCGGCATTGCGTCCGCCTGTATTTTTCAAATCAGCGACCCGACTCTTAATTTGTTCCTTGTATGGCTTAAAGGAAGGCAATTGCCACACGAGTTCCCCCGCATCAGCCGCAGCATGTAACACTTCATCCACAAAATCGTCGTCATTCGTCACAACACCTGTCGTACAGGTTCCAAGCGCGACTAACACGGCTCCTGTTAACGTCGCAACGTCAACGATGTAATCCGCGCCTAGCTTTTTTGCGTAACTGACGCCATCAGCGAGCACCAAACGACCTTCCGCATCCGTATTCAACACTTCAACAGTCCGCCCGCTCATCGTCGTAATGATATCACCTGGTTTTAAGGCTGTTCCTGAAGGCATATTTTCTGCGCTTGGAATGACAGCCAACACGTTTACAGACGGTTTTAAACGTCCGAGCGCTTCTAAAGCGCCAATTACCGCAGCCGCCCCACCCATATCGCCAATCATCTCTTCCATTTTCAGTCCCGGCTTTAAAGAAATGCCTCCCGTATCAAAACTGATACCTTTTCCAACAAAACCAAGCACATCGTCCCAATTTTGGGCGCCTTTATATTTAATCGCAATTAATTTCGGTGGCTGAGCGCTCCCTTGGGCGACCCCAAGCAGCCCGCCCATACCGAGCTTTTCCATATCCTCTCGTTCAAGCACTTCATATTCCATCCCGTAACGTTGCGCTACCGCAACAGCGGCGTCGGCGATTTGAGCTGGCGTCATCTTATTGCCCGGCGTATTCACTAAATCTCTCGCCAAATTTGTGCCCGCGGAAAACGCTTCTGCAATTTGCGCTCCTCGGCTCACTTCCGCCTCTTGGTCGCTCAAACTCGTGGCAATCACAACGCTGTCGACTTGATGGTATTCTCTCTCCTCCCAAGCATATCCTTTAAACCGATACCCGCCTAGAGCCGCGCCTTCCCCAAGCGCATGCGCCATTTCTTGCGCTTGCGTTGTATCGATCAGATAACTTTCCAAGCAAAATACAAGCTGATCCACTTTATCGTTTAAACCAATGCGGATCGCTGTAGCAGCAGCCCCGCGAACAGATTCAAAGGTGGGTTCTTTGCCAAGTCCAACTAACATAATCCGTTTACTTGGCAGTTTTCCGAATGTATATAATGTAAGCGTTTCTTTATTCTTTCCTAAAAAATCACCTTCAGCCAGCAAGCTCGAAATTTGACCTTCTAATTTTTGATCAATTTGACTGAGCGCGCCTTCCGGCTTTTTTTCCCCTTCCAAGACCCCTAACACGAGACAGTCTGTTTGAAGATCTACTATCTCTTGAACCGTCGTTGAAATTTTCATTTGTTGCACCTCCGTGATTTAAAACAACATGTTTATTTTACCAATTTATGACTAGCTTGTACAACAAGCGCTTATTTTTAAAAAGAAGCGTTTCATTTCTCTTCAAATTTAGTTTGCAATCCCTTATGATGGAGTATAGCTAAAGGTTCGATAATAGAAAGGAAGAATGCGCATGTCGATTTTTCACAACTACCCGCTATGGTCTTCCCTTATAGCCATTGGTTTAGCGCAATTTTTAAAAATTCCCATTCATTTCTTCACTCATCGCGCTTGGAAATGGGGACTGTTATTCAGCACAGGAGGGATGCCCAGTTCCCATTCAGCGGCCGTGACCGGTTTAGCCACATCCATTGGCTTATCAGAAGGGTTTGCTTCTTCCTATTTTTCAATCGCAACGATCTTTGCGGTGATCGTGATGTTTGATGCTGCTGGGGTACGTAGACACGCGGGAAAACATGCGGCCCTATTAAACGTTTTGCTCGAAGATTTTAATATGATGAAGGAAGAGTTGAAACTTTTACGTTTCAAACCAGAACATGAAAAACGTGAACAATTAAAAGAACTGCTCGGTCATAAACCGATTGAAGTGTTAATCGGAGCCTGGCTTGGAATTATTCTTGCAATTGGACTCGGCTATCTATTTGAGTTTTAAACGTGCCGAAAAGAGAAAAAAGGTAGAACATCACCCATGATATTCTACCTTTTTTTAATTTAAACAACCAAAAAAGACACGTTTTCGTGTCTTCTTAGAACATTCGGTACCCTCTTTGTCTTAGCATCTTAATCACAACGCCGCTCAGCGCCGCCCCCGTTAGTCCAGATGTTAAAATCGTGTAATCAACCGCTTTTAAAGCGCCCATGCGGATGAATAAGTAAACAATCAATAATGCATACATCACTAACGGTAACCACGTGGTCTTGATTAACATATTTAAAACAAATCCAATCCCAAACGCAAGAAACAGAAACAGCGGGACGGATATAATGAGTTGAACGATATTCACGTTACACACCTCCAATAACCAGTTTACTTTATTTTTTATAGCTTGGTCAATAACAAACATTGCCCCCGAATGTAAAGTGATCATAATGCGCTTGATTCACTCAATTCGGACAAACCTATTTCATTTAAATCAACATTCGTTAACTAACAAATGAATAATCATGAACACTTCGCCATACTTATTTAAATGATACGAAATAGTACTTTAAGGATAGGTGATTTGTATGGATCATTCTTCATCGAGAAACAAAAAGGGAATCGACGGGAATCAGCAGGATGCGAAGCAGGAACAATTAGATCAATACCGTATCCAAAACACCGGCAAGCCGATGACGACAAATCAAGGCCGAACAATATCCAACGATGAGCAAATTTTAACAGCCGGTGAACGCGGTCCTGGCCTACTTGAGGATTGGCATTACTTTGAGAAAATGACACACTTTGTGCAAGAAGAAGAACCTGAAAGAGTCGTTCATGCTAGAGGTTATAGCGCCTATGGAGAATTTGAATGCTATCAGTCGATGAAACATGTGACCAAAGCAGGCTTTCTGCAGGAACCAGGGAAAAAGACTCCTCTTACAATCCGTTTTTCTACCGTCCAAGGACCAAGGGGATCTTATGATACGGCAAGAGATTTACGTTGTCAGGGTGTGAAATTTTACACAGAGGAAGGAAATTACGATCTTACGACCATTGCAATGCCCGTCTTGATTAATAACGACCCGATGAAATTCCCAGATGCGATGCATGCGTATCAAGCTAAATCAGATGACGATATCCCAACAGCAAGCGGAGCCCATGACCGATTTTGGGATTATGTAGCTAACAATCCGGAGTCGATTCATATGGTGACGTGGATCATGTCCGATCGCGGCATTATAAGAAGTTACAGAATGATGGAATCGTGGTCGATTAACACGTACTTATTTGTAAACGAAAAAGGAGTCGCAACCTTTGTTCGTTTTGTCTGGAAACCCATGCTAGGGGTCCATTCCTTCCTTCAGGATGAGGCATTAAAAATTGGTGGTATTGATCCCGATTTCCATCGCAAAGATCTGAGAGAAGCAATTGATTGCGGGGCCTACCCTGAATATGAACTCGGCGTTCAACTCATTCCGATGGAAGATGAATTTAAATACGATTTCGATGTGCTCGATCCTACAAAGTTTTGGCCAGAAGAACTCGTCCCTGTCCACTCGATCGGGAAGATGACTTTAAATCGAAACATTGATAATTATCATACAGAATCAGAACAAGTCGCATTTAATCCCGCGAATGTCGTTCCAGGTATTGATTTTTCGAACGATCCCGTCCTGCAAGGAAGATTAATCGCTTATCATAATGCGCAAGTACACCGAATTGGTCCCAATTTCCAAGAGTTACCCATCAATAGATCACTTTGTCCTTTTCATAATAACCAGCGCCGAGGCCCCATGAGATTTCGAATTGATGTCGATCAGGTTAACTATCATAAAAATTCATTAGCAAATAACACACCCTATACAACACCCCCAGAAGAAGGCGGATACGAGCATTATCCAAAAAAGGTAGAAGGACACGTCACCCGTAACCGAAGCGCTTCGTTCACAGATTATTTTACGCAACCCCGCATTTTTTGGAATAGCTTAACACCTGTCGAAAAGCAGCACACCATTGAAGCGTTTAGCTACCAACTTGGAAAGGTTAAGAGTGAATCTGTCCGCCAACAAAACGTTAATCTATTGGTTAATGTAGATCAGGAATTAGCCTGTATTATTGCCGATAATATAGGGGTAGAGCGCCCAAGCGGAACCCATATCTCTGTTTCAACAAGCTATCCTTCCCTTAGCCAGGCAAATACACCCCGCTATGCCAATACACTAAAAGTTGGTGTTTTGATTGGAGATGGCTTTAACGGAAAAGAAGTAACAAGCGCGCTCCAGTTCCTGCAAAAGAATGGGGTTTTCATCGAGATAATCAGTGAGAAATTGGGATTCGTCACTGGGGCCGACGGAATCAAGATTAAAGTCAATAAGACCTTTCTCACATCTAGTCCTTACTTGGTTGACGCCATTTACATCGTTGGAGGAAATTCACAGTACCAAGCAAAATTTATGCAAGACGTTTTAGGGTTTGTGCATGATGCCTATAAACACTACAAACCGATTGGTCTTGCTTCAACGGGGCAATCGTATATTCAAACCT
This sequence comes from Ammoniphilus oxalaticus, assembly GCF_003609605.1. NCBI lineage: Bacteria > Bacillati > Bacillota > Bacilli > Caryophanales > Paenibacillaceae > Ammoniphilus > Ammoniphilus oxalaticus. The sequence continues at coordinate 47,090 of NZ_MCHY01000011.1, forward strand.
CGCCAAACAACAACTTAGCTGGTGTTGTTTTTGCCGCTAACAATCCCAACTTTCCTCAAGATTTTACAACTGCAATTGCTCAACAGCGCTTTTGGAATAGAAAATAGAGATTTATAAGGGAAAAATCCTAGAGAAGCATCTAGCCCACTCTAGGATTTTGTCGTGTCCTCATCTAGTTGTTGGATAAAGTCTTGATTCATGCGATCCCTTTCTTTACTCCCCTCTTTTAACCGTTCGATTGCGGGAGAGATTAAATATTCAATTTCCTTTTGAACATGGTACGCTAAATCATATTTATTTTGACTTTCAAGAAACTTTCCAATTTCAAACAAGTTCTCATACCGTTCTAATTCATCTGAGGTTAGTTTCGCTCTAACCTGCACACTTGCATGTCGCATACGTTCCCCACCTAAAACTTAGATTTCTTCATGACAAGGCCGATGCCGCCAATTTTATAAAGGTAACGATGATCAATCACTTCTTTGAGCATAGCGGCTGTCGAGCCGAACACCTTTTTATTTCCGACGATACCAATCCCTTCCCCTTTGCCAAGAGAAGCTACTGTCCCTTTTAGATCAGGTTGAAACTTAGTTATTTGACCGCCCCGGATTGACTTTGCCAGGTTTTCGGCCAACGCTTCTCCTTGTTGCATCGCGATCTGCGCGGTTGGCGGAAACGGTCGATTTTGCGTTTCGTCGATGACAAGAGAACCATCGCCAATTACAAACACATCATCATAACCAGGCGCCCGCAAATACTCATCTACCTTCACTCTGCCGCGAATGACTTCAAAACCCGACTTTTCGATGACCGAATTGCCGCGCACGCCACCCGTCCAAACGACCGTCTTTGCTTTAATTTCTTCGCCATCCGCCAATACGACACCGTCTGGCGTACATTCTTTAATCGGCGTGTTGATTTTAAAAGTAACGCCTTTACTGCTTAAAAGCTCGACAGCATAATCGATTAAATCAGGATCAAAACCTGGTAAAGCAGTTGGAGCCGCTTCAACATTGTAAATTTGGACATGGGCGGGATCTACATCGAATTCTTTGCACAATGCGGGGATACGATCACATAATTCACCAACGAACTCCATCCCAGTAAAGCCTGCTCCGCCTACGATAAACGTGAGATAATCGGCGCGATCCGGTTCTTGCGTAAATTTCGCAAACATATAGTCAATATGCTCTTTGATTAGCCGAACGCTGTTGATATTGCTAATCGTGAACGCATGCTCCTTCAATCCCGAAATCCCAAACGTTTCTGGTTCGCTGCCTAGACCGACGACAAGATAGTCGTAGTCAAGAACGCGACCGTCCGCTAAACTAACTTGCTTGTTGTCCGGTTGAATGCTTTCAACTGTCCCTTTGACAAAGTTAAATTGATTCGTATCTATAATTGACTCGATATCAATTCGACAATTATCGTGATGGATCGTTCCAGCAGCTGGCAAGTGTAACCAGGTCGTTAAATAATGATAATCATGCTGATTCACAACGGTGACCTCAGCTTCATTATAATTCAAAATTTTTTGCAACTTTACCGAGGTCATTACCCCACCATACCCAGCACCAAGAATAACGATTTTTGTACCCATCCCATCACATCCAGTAACTTATTTTTGTTTATGAGAATTGCTTTTCGCAATTTTAAATTTTAACCTAAATAATGAGAATTTTTTCACAAACTATTCACAATTCTTATTGTATAGCCGCGCTACGGGTTTAGCAAGGCTATTTTTCAAACAAAAACAAATTGATTACGGTTTTTACTATACTAGAACGAAACAATGAAAAAAGACCATCCTATTCGGACAGCCGTATTGTTATCTGTTATATTCTATTCGTCACAATCTTCTGGCGTACCAGCGTCGGCCGCTGTTCGGAAACTTGTTCCGCACCCACACGTTGCGGTCGCGTTCGGATTTTCAATCGTGAACCCTCCGCCCATCATCGTTTCTTGGTAATCAATCTGTGTGCCTTTGATCAGTTTTAAACTGTCTCCGTCAATGACAACCTTAATGCCTTGGATGGAAAAGGTTTCATCCTGTTCTGTTTCTTCTTCGTCAAAACCCATCCCATACGTAAAGCCGCTACAACCTCCACCCTGCACTCCAACACGCAAAAACACACTCGGGTTTTCTTGTTCGGCCAATAATTCTTTAATCTTCGTTCCAGCGCTTTCCGTTATTTCTATCATTGCTTTGTCCCTCCTTAGCAGGGTTAACCCACTCATAATCACATCATTTCCATATATCTAAATTATAATGAACGTCAGTCGATTTCACAAGACTACAACTACCCAAATTATGGTTAAAGTGTCAGTCATGTCCCTGTCACAAAACATGCAAGTATCTTGTTCTTTCATCTGTTTAATTTTATAATAAATAGAATTGAGACAATTCGGCAAAAATTACGTTCAGACTTTCTTAATAACACTCAAAAGTTTGTGTAATCCGCCGAAGACTTTAACTAAGGTTCAACGACATGTTGAAGTTGAACCCGACTTAAAGGTTTCCTTTTTTCAAACACATACTAAAATAACCCTTACTGCTTATATTTTATTCGTTGTATTAAAAGGAGGACCCTATGACACTATTAACGGAGAACCCAACGGATCGTTCATTGCTGCCAATTATTGAAAAAGTGCAAGCGGGGCAACGTCTATCCGTTGAAGACGGACTTACGCTTTATGAATCGAATGATTTATTAACGATTGGCCAGTTGGCTAATTCCGTCAATTTAAAGAAAAATGGCAACCACGTCTACTTTATTGAGAACATGTATATCAATCCGACAAACGTTTGTGAAGCAAACTGCAAATTTTGCGGGTTCCGTCGCGATCCTGATGAAGAGGGCGCCTACACGATGTCGACGGATGAGCTACTTCATTATGTAGAAAAAAACTGGAAGCCAACGATTCGAGAATTCCATATTGTCGGCGGACATAACCACACGGTTTCGTTTGATTATTACCTAGACACGATCCGTGTCTTGAAAGAACATTATCCGCAAGCAACGATTAAGGCATATACGGGGGCTGAAGTTGTGTTCTTCAGTCAACTCTCTGGTCTATCCGTAGAAGATGTATTAAAAGAATTGATTAAGGCAGGCTCAGAGTCTTTGACAGGCGGCGGAGCTGAAATCTTAACCGAAAATTATCGAGCGAAGATGAGTCCTGAAAAAGCAAGCACAGATGAATGGCTCAATGCCCACCGCGTCGCTCACGGGCTCGGGTTGAAAACACATGCGACGATGCTGTATGGATCGATTGAGAGCCTAGAAGAACGCCTGATCCATATGGAGCGCCTGCGCCTTTTGCAAGATGAAACGAACGGGTTCATGGTTTTCATTCCGCTAGCGGTCCAGCCAAAACAGGCAAGCGCGGGGATCAAAAGAAGGACATCCGCTTTCGACGATATGAAGACGATCGCAATTAGTCGTCTCATGCTAGATAACTTCCAACATATCAAAGCCTATTGGATTAACATCGGCACTCAATTAACGCAAATGGCGTTATCGTTTGGTTCATCCGACATTCATGGCACGCTTGTTGAAGAAAGAATAAGCCATTCCGCAGGCGCGCTAACCCAATCTGCTTTGACTCGGGACGAGCTCATCTGGTTAATCAAAGGAGCTGGCAAACAGCCAGTTGAACGAGACACTTTTTATAACATTATTAAAGAATATTAAGCGGAGATTCTCCTGTTAAAACGGAAAATCGAACGATATTCAAGCGGCATGCTCAGAGTAATCTAGGATCGCGAGGAATTAAGCGGAGATTCTCCTGTTAAAACAGAAAATCGAACAATATTCAAGCCAGCCCTCATATAAAATAGGCAGGTGTAGCGATTTTTACTTTGCTATACCTGCCTATTTCAACTTTAAAATCCCAACTCGCGCCATTGACGGTCCAACTCTTCTTTTTTCTTTATGAACGCTCTGATTTCTGTAAGCAACGCATCAGGTGTATCCGCGGCGACGACCTCGCCTTCCACGATCGCAAACGGTTGCGCGAAACATTGCTCGCAATTTCCCAAGCACTCTGATTCCATCACTTCCGCATCAGACCATTCAGGATCATGCCCAAGTTGCTCAAAAACCGATTTAGTCCATAAGGCCATATTACTTTGGCAAAACTCAATGAAAATCATCTGAATCTCCTAGTTATTCTATTTTACGAATTCCAAGCTCGTTTAATTCTTTATAAATTAGTTTTAAATCCGGGTTGCCTTCAGTTATGACTTGATCATGAATCACAACGACCGGATACCATAACTCTTCCTCAAATACACGCGTGGAAAACGCCTTTTCTTGTTCCGATTGGGGATCATAAATGTCGACATAGCGAACCTTAAAAGCCGCTTGATCATATACTCTTAATAAGGCAGCTTCCAACCAACTCGCCGTTTCGGTTGATGATGGGGCATTGATGCAACTTGCGCATCGCTCCTCGGCTCCGTAAACTAAAATCTCAAGCACAACGACAACCCCTTCCCACTTTTAGTCTTCACTTATAAGTTGATTTTAACATGATTACAACGGATTCACGAATCGTCAATGTGCTTTATTTATGGATTTATAGTTAAAAGGATATTATAATAGGTAATATGAAAGGAGTGTTTGAAAAATGGCTGAAATTAATGCGCAAGTAACAGAAGTCCTAGATAAACTACGTCCCTTCCTACAACGTGACGGAGGCGACTGTGAATTAGTTGATGTAGAAGATGGTATTGTAAAACTACGCCTTTTAGGCGCTTGCGGTAGTTGCCCAAGCTCCACAATCACGTTAAAAGCGGGTATCGAACGCGCTCTAATGGAAGAAATTCCAGAAGTGAAAGAAGTTCAACAAGTATTCTAAAGAACGATCTGAAATAAACAGAGGACACGCCTATGCGAAAGCTAGGAATGTCCTCTTATTTTTTTACCATTCAACTTAATTCTCCTATCTCTACAAGTGGCGGCAAGCTCACTCCGAAATAACGCCGCGCAAATAGAGGAAAGTCTTGGATCAACAGCTCAGCTCGCCTCATTTCAGTATAGGCAACTTCCGCCGTCATTGTTTCTGTTTCTCCCCTATACAGTTCCAAATGAGTCGTTTCCGAACGAAATAATGAAGGGCGATAATAGAGAGTTTCAACCTTTTTTAAAAGTCGGCCTGGCAATAAGATTAAGGCATACATTAACTGAAATTCATTTGGGGTAATCGGGGAAACGGCATGATAAGCGGCCAAAAAAGTGTAGATACGGCTCGGATCCCAGCCGTACAAACGAACATCCGCTTTTATAAACTGGGCGAGATCGCGGACCCGTGTATCTTCGACGAGCGAAAATGGATCGGTAAAAAAGGGCTGACCAAATTGATTGAGGGTAATTGTTTCATAACTAAAATTGGTGAAGCTTAATCTGCCAAATGGAAACGTATCGTCACAAATCGCCTCATAATCGCATGTCTCTAAACGCATAAGCGAAAGTTCCGTAAGCTGGCGAAAATAGGCGGCGTTGTTTACAAAAAATGCATCAAATGGATCCTGCTCCTCTGTCCCTATCCGCGCTTGCGCAACCGATTCGAATCGTTCCAATTGCTCGTATTTGCTCTGCCATGCTCGCGGCCATCTGCCGATTTCAGAAAAAGAATCTGTGACCCCTTCAAGACATTCTACGCTTATACTATGAAATTCCGCCAACCTAGAGCCGAGTTTACCATAATCGACCCAGCTCGAAGAAGAAATCGGCGAGCCGATCATAAAGTACGCTTGCTCGCCGATTTGCGTCACAATTTCACCCTCCGAATTTTTAAGTATCGGAAACATTAAACTCGTTCGTTGCAACTTTAGATTCACTTTATAAACAAACTCCGCTTTTGGAAGAAAGGCAACTGGAAGGGACTGGAACACCATCGCTCCCCGATTCGTTTCCAGCCAAATGCCGCGAAGCGTCTTCACATATCGATAAATCACAATCCCATATTGACGCTGTAGCGAGGATAACCATCCTGACACGAACACTCAACTCCCGTTGATCGTTTTATATATATTATGTGGGCAGTTGGATTTCAGTGCCTAGCTTTTTTTGAATGGAGGCAAATACAATATCCTTCATATAAGGACTAAATTGTGGCTGATTCGTATTAATATCTAATCCAAATAAAGCCGCATCGTCTGTTTCAAACCCCTTCGGTCGCGGGCCGATCGAGACGACCTTGGCTAGATAAATCGCTTTTATAAATCCGACTTGTTCGTTTGATTCAACCCGATACTCACCGATCTGTTTTGGAGCCAATATTGTGGCCCCTGTTTCCTCCCACGTTTCACGAATCGTTGCTTGACTTGCCGTTTCGCCCGGTTCAATCTTTCCGCCTGGCAGCTCCCACCCACGTTCACTGTGGCAGGTAAAAAGTAACTTCCCTTCATAAATAGGAATTACGAGCACATGATCTGGACGCTCTGAGAATAAATCAGGCGAAAATGTGAGATAAATATGCTGATCGGGATTTTCCTGAACTATTTTTTCAGCCATTCTTTTTACTTCCCTTCTGTAACTAACTCAAATTAAGGAGGCTTAAATATGCCGGATCCATCTCCTATTATAGTCGTTTCCGATGAAGTTCTTGGAGAAAAAGCGCGTGAACTTCTTGAATTTCGAGGTGTCGAAATGGATGACTTAGCAGATTTAGTGTACTACCTTCAAAAGGATTATTGTGAAGGTTTAACGAGAGAAACATGTATCTACCATATTCAAAAAGTATTAGCTAAGCGTGAAGTCCATAACGCAATTATTACTGGAATCCAACTTGATATGCTCGCTGAACAAGAAAAGTTAATGGAGCCGTTGCAAACGATCATCTATAGCGATGAAGGACTATATGGCATTGATGAAATTGTAGCGCTATCGATTGTGAACGTCTACGGTAGCATCGGTCTAACCAATTATGGGTACATCGATAAGGTGAAGCCCGGTATTTTAGAAAAGTTAAATGATAAAACAGACGGAGAAAACCATACATTCCTAGACGATATCGTTGGAGCCATTGCCGCTGCGGCTTCAAGCCGACTTGCGCATAGTATGACTTGTTAAAAAGAAAGATGGCCAACCCCAATTGGTCATCTTCTTTCCTATTTTGTCCAAGCCGCCACGTCATACTCCATTTGATTTTTAATAAAACAAAAAAGAGCAACCTTTACAATGAAAGGCTACTCTAGCTCGGACTCGTTGATCGGTTTGATCACATATACACACTTATCTTCCCCTTGAGCAATGCACTCGTTTCGCTCCACATGCGCTTCAAGCACTTTCTCAAACAGAGACAGCTCACAATCACAGGCCTCGTTATATTCCTTGGCCACTTGCGAAATCGGGCAATTATATTCCTTTAAAATAAAACTCCCGCCAGCGGGTCCCTCTTCTACTTCAACCATGTAGCCTTTTTCATTTTGTAGCTCAGCAAGTTGACTGACTTTCTCCCTCAACGTTTCCCCTTTTACTTGCTTCTTATATTTTTCCGACATACGCTCTTCGCGTCGGTCAAACAACCGTTTGATTTTTTCTTGACCTTCCAGTTCCTCAAGGTCTTGCAAAAAATCCAAGGCAAATTCTGAATAATGACGGGGAAACAAATGATCCGCTTCTTCTGTCAAGGAATACACGTTTGTCGGTCTTCCCATTGCTTGCCTGACCATCTTGGAAGCAATCAGATCATCTCTTTCCAGTGTATTTAAATGACGTCGCACCGCCATTTCAGTGATCTGTAGCTGACTTGCCATCCCGCTGACGGTAAGTGATCCATGGAGCTTCAACATATTTAGAATTTCATTACGAGTAGAATTTCGTCTCGACATGATATCCCCACCGCCTTTCCCTTTATCTATATTCTACTTGATTTATACACATAAGTAAATTTATAAACTAAAATATATAATAAACACACTAATGTTACTAAAGTAGCGATAAAAAAAGAAAGGTGACGTAAAAGTTGCCTCGTCCAACTTTTACGTCACCTTTCACCACAATTCCTTTGCCAAGTATGTTCTGATTATTTCTGGGTAACGCTCAATCACTGCCAACGATTGATGATAGCTTGAATAAAGTTGTTCCCGATGATTGTCTATGTATTCGACAACTAAATTTTTCCTTAAATAAATAATTTGCTTAAAAATCCGCGCTTCTTCAGCCGCATACACCCGTTCATCTTCCATAATATCCACGATATCATCGTAGCCGCCTGGATCGCGCATAATAAAACCATCAATAAGCGTATTACCGATATCTGTCATCCCTTCGATGAACAAATGAAACAATCGCTCCGCCGCAAACCCCGCCGTCTCATCCGCTAAAAATTGTTCTTGCGAGGTAGACATCGTTTGCCGCATCGTTGGAAAGATACAATCCGTCATATAGGTTAGAATATTATTGATTTTTTCAGTATCAACCTTATACATCACCTATCAACCTACTTTTTCCTTTTTTTTATTTTAGCTGATATAATCGCAATCCCGAATGTAAGAGCAACCGCCAGCAAAATAACGAGCACATGGCCTGAGTTCTCATCCAATCTAATCTCCCCCTCCTGTATTCCGTATCTACAGTATACAAAACAGGGCGAAGCGCGTACAACCCTTCCATTTCGATAGATGTTCGGAACAAAAATGAGACAATCCAGCGCCTGTTGAATTGCCTCATGTTTGGATGTTTGTTTTTGATTTGTCTCCTTTTTGCTCTTCTACCTTTTTTAGCAAAAAGTAAGGACAACCAAAGTTGCAATATTCCAATATATACTCATCTTTAAAACTAATCCGGTTGTCGAACGTCCCTTTTGGATGACTATCTTCAAAAAATCCTTTCAGACGGAGTTGCCCATATCCCCAGTCCCCAACGATATAATCAAACTTGCTTAAAATATCACTGTAGCGGTCTTTAAAAACGTCTGGATTCCATCCTTCGCGGAAATTTTCCAGCAATTTGAAGGAATTGCCTTGAATGCGTATCACATTTTTTCCTCCCAATCTGCCCTAAATTACATCGTATCTCTTTTTTATACATGCCCCGCTAATTGCCCTTGTTCATGGGCGCGATAGGAACTTCGCACAAGCGGACCCGATTCAACATGGTCAAATCCCATTTCCATGCCCTCTTCCTTAAAACGAGCAAATTCATCGGGATGCCAATATTTTTCAACAGAAAGATGTCGTCTAGTTGGCTGTAAATATTGACCGATTGTCACGATATTCACACCAACAGCGCGTAGGTCCCGCATCGTTTGTCTAATTTCCTCCGCCGTTTCGCCGACTCCGATCATAATGCTTGATTTTGTTGGGATCGTTGGATTGATTTGTTTGGACGTTTCCAAAAGTTCAAGCGATCGACGATAAGTCGCTTTTGAACGAACGCGGTCCGATAAACGTTCTACCGTTTCGATGTTATGATTTAATATCTGCGGGTTCGCGTCTAAGACCGTCCGCAAAGCGTCCCAATTACCTTGGAAATCTGGGATTAACACTTCTACACTACAAAGCGGCAGTCGCTTACGGATCGCGTGAATCGTCGCGGCAAATAAGGAAGCCCCGCCATCCTGTAAATCATCTCTAGCTACAGCTGTTACAACTGCGTGTTGTAAGCCCATCTTCTCTGCCGCCTCCGCGACATTTTCTGGTTCAGCCAAGTCAAGTTCAGTTGGGAGCCCTGTATTAACCGCGCAAAAGCGACAAGCCCGCGTACAAATTTTTCCATTAATCATAAATGTCGCCGTGCCATGGGACCAGCATTCAAATATATTTGGGCATTTCGCTTCTTCACAAACGGTATGTAACGTTTTCCCTCGCATCATGTTTTTAATTTCTGTAAAATTCTCGCCTGTTGTTAACTTGATCTTCAACCAGTCTGGTTTGCGTTCAAATTTCAACCCAATCCCCCCTATCGTTGCCTTATTACTCATTTTAGAGCTTGCTGTTCTAAATTGCAACAGAGCTACGGTTCAAGTTAAAACTGTCTTTCCGCTTTTTTCCTCGCATTATAAAATGAGAACTAAGCAAAACTATTTGGTGAAAAGACATTGGGATGAAGGTGAATGAATGCCTAAGTTGGTATCTTTCTTGCTAATCATTGGTCTTTCCGTTAGCGTTTCATGGACAAGCGGTCAAGATATTAGCGCCGCGCAAGAAACAGAACAGACAGATCCCGCGCAACAAAAATTAGATCTCTTTCACCAGATGGAAATGTTGACAAACGTTCCTTGGTTCTATTTAGCGGCGATGGATCAATACGAAAAAAACATTCGCCCTTCTCAACAGGAAGATAAAGAAAAAAAGCAATTGTTATCGATTCAAATTCCTCCCGAGGAATGGGTAGGGCCGCAGAATCCAGATGCCGAAGATACCTCGCTGGCCAGCATCGAATTCTTTAATGGAGCTGGGATGGATGGGGATGGGGACGGACTCGCGGACCCAACAAACGATTTTGATCTATTATTTACAGTCGCCACTCGTCTCGCTCAACATGGCTTTACCGAAGATGATATCCGCATTGGTATATGGGAACATTATCGCAGCCATAAAGCCGTAAAACTCATCTCGGAATTTGCAAAAGTGTATAAAACGTTTAATACGATTAAACTTGAGGAGCGGGCCTTTCCTTTGCCGATTCATTCAACTTATAGTTACAGAAGTACCTGGGGAGCAGCCAGAGGTTGGGGCGGCAGAAGGATTCATGAGGGAACCGATCTGTTCGCGCATTATGGAACCCCTGTAAAAAGTGTTTGCTATGGCGTAGTGGAAGTCAAAGGGTGGAATCGGTTTGGCGGCTGGCGCATTGGCATTCGGGACTTAAACAATGTGTATCATTATTACGCCCACCTTGGCGGATTTAATAAGGACCTAAACATTGGCGATGTCGTTAAGCCGGGAGATGTCGTCGGTTGGGTCGGTAGTTCCGGATATGGGAGCCCTGGGACGTCTGGGAAATTCCCACCGCATCTCCATTATGGCATGTACAAATATAATGGAAAAACGGAATGGGCATTTGACCCTTTCCCGTCCTTGAAACGATGGGAACGCCAAGAATGGGATAAGAGGAGGAAGAAGAAATAAGCAATCTCGCTTATTTCTTCTCCTCCTTTTTTAAATCAGTATCATCCATTTGAAGTGGCGGTAACAAGGATGGATTGGAATGGCCATCACCACCCGTATCGCCTTTAAAATAATAGTCAGGAACTTCCCCCATAAACAAGCCTTGCGTTAACGGTATTTGCGTTTTGACGATTGTTGGTTTCGTCGCGAATGGAATCACAACATTGACCTTTGCTTCCACATCCATATGCACGTTCACATGGACTCCGTTAATCCCCACCTCACGCACTTCCGGGATGAGGTTCACTTTAACCGAACCCATCGGAACCATTGTGATCGGTACATCGGGGCCAATCGTCGCCAATATATTGCTGTTTAAAGCCTGCCCAAGCGGTATCACTAATGGAACTGCTTCTAATTCCTTCAAGGTATTGCTCACTCGCGCTGTCGCTTCCCCCACAATTCGGGTTTGTTCATTATAATTAAACAGGACCGCTTTGATTTTGCCGTCGCCATCTTGCTTAAAATAGACGAGATCTTTAAAATCGGTCCCATCCGCGATCTTCATCCGTATCGCTTCATTAATGGCTCCCGCCGCTAATTGTTCCACTTTCGTATTTGCAATGTTTAGCATTGCAGGCTCAATCCTTTTCTCAATAAAGAGGAAGGTCTGGATGGAGATCACTAAAAAAATGGCAAGGGAAATCAAGATCGCTGTCTTAAAGCTTAATGGTTTTATTCTTTTTCTTGTTCGAAACCCCGCCAAAAAAGCTCCCTCCTCCCCGAAAAAAACTGCTCATTCATGTGTATGCTATTTGGGAAGAAGCATATGCCTGTCAATTCCGAGGAAAAGGAGTAAGTGGCTTATCGTTCAACTTGGCAGCAGACTCCGTATTATTTTTTTCGGTCGTAAACTAAAAATTGATGCGGATACTGATTTTTTTCGTCTTGAACACCTGGTTCACTTGCGGTCAATTCCCATTCCGCTTCTGTTACCTCAGGAAAAAACGTATCGCCCGCGAAAACTTCATCAATCGTCGTAATATAAAGGCGATCAGCAATCTCCAACGTCTGCCGAAACAGTTCGGCGCCGCCAATTACAAAAACCTCTTGATTTTTAAACTCTGCTTCACACAGCGCTTCCAGTTCGGCAACCGAATGAATCACCCTGCAACCTGGGGAAGTATACGATGGATCGCGCGTCAACACGATATTCTCCCTGCCAGGCAAGGCCCGTCCAATCGATTCATGTGTTTTTCTGCCCATAATGATCGGCTTACCCATTGTCACCCGTTTAAAATAAGCCAAATCGGCTGGTAAATGCCAAGGCATCTCATTATTAACGCCGATCGCCCGATTTCTATCCATAGCAACAATAAAGGAAATCATTTATGCCAACTCCTATCATCCGATTTTATATGCTCTCATCATACAAAAAAAAGAAGCCTGAAACAATGTTCAGGCTTCTGATTATACAGCGACTGGGCCGGAGATGGGAGGGTGCGGATCGTAACCGACAAGCTCAAAATCGTCCACATTAAATGAAAAAATAGAATCGATAGCCGCATTCATCTTTAATGTAGGCAAATTCCTCGGTTCACGCCCTAATTGTGTTTCAATCTGTTCAAGGTGATTCAGATAAATATGCGCATCGCCAATCGTATGCACGAATTCCCCCACCTCTAGCCCGCATTCATGGGCGACAAGGTGAGTCAACAAGGCATAGCTTGCTATATTAAACGGAATGCCTAGGAATGAATCTCCACTTCGCTGATACAGCTGACAAGAGAGCTTGTTGTCGGCAACGTAAAACTGATACAGCGTATGGCAGGGCGGTAATGCGGCTCGAGCGGGGAGCACATCCTCAGGAGACCAGCTCGATACGATGAGTCTACGCGAATCAGGATTCGTCTTAATTTCGTCAATCACATTTTTAAATTGGTCGATCGTTTCCCCTCGCGAAGTTTCCCAACTCCGCCACTGTTTGCCGTATACGTTGCCTAATTCACCATAAACGCGGGCAAACTCAGGCTCGCTCAAGATTCTTTGTTTAAAAAGATCCATCTGCTGTTCATACGATTGTTTAAAAGATAGATCTGTTTGCGAACGGTGACCAAAATCCGTCATATCAGGGCCTGTATAATCGCTGCTCTCTACCCACTTTTTAAAGGCCCACTCATTCCAAATATTATTGTTATGTTCCAATAAATACTTTATATTTGTATCGCCTTTTATAAACCAAAGCAACTCGCTAACGATTAATCGAAAGGGAACCCTTTTGGTTGTCAGCAAGGGAAAACCTTGTTTGAGATCGAATCGCATTTGATACCCAAAGGTGGCGATCGTTCCTGTCCCTGTTCGATCGTCCTTTTTTACACCATGTTCAACTATATATTGCAGTAAATCTAAATAAGCCTTCACCACTTTACCCTCCCTTTCGCCTTCCTTCATTTAGCCGCGTTTTTTATTCGGACAAGTCGAACAATACTCTCTGTCCGCGGACACTTCATAATAAAAGCAACACGTTTTTCGAATGCGTACTGGCTGTTCCACGGTAATCGGCTTATAAAACTTCGTGAGTGGATTTTGCGATTGACCAAATAAGACGCCAGGCGCTTCGTGAACAAGATAATGGTAGTCCTGTTCAATCCGTCGTTGTTGCAACTCGGTTCGTTCTGCTCCTATTCTTCGTTCATATAGCGAGAACAGGCGCACCGCTGTATTCTCCCATAAAAGTTCCATTGGAATACGCGCCGAAGCGGACAAGGACTGCCACAATGGCTCAAGTTGATCAACAAACATACTTTTGATCAAAGCATCGCGCCATGCGGCGCGCCCCTGTTCAGAGATCGGCTGAGAGATTTGCATAGGTATTAATCGAACATGAGATAACCAGTCGGATGGCTGGTCTGTTTCCAGTTGGCAATTTTGCAAAGAAATATGCATCCCTTTATTAAACATCGTCATTGCATATAGATTAGGAACAATCGCAAACAAAGCAAACCGCTTGGCAAATTGTGAACCTGTTACAAAACGAGACGGAGAACCTAATTTCCCCGTCAGTTCATCTAAGTAAGTGTTTAGTTGACTCCCATCAAGCAAATCGTTTCCTGTCACCAACACCTGAGTTTGGTCTTTAGGTTGCCCAATTTTAACACTGAATTTATTTTCTAAGTCGGCTATTTCCTCCGTATGAAGAGAGGAAGCTGCTCCCATTATTTTGTCCATCGTCACCTTTCCCCTCCATTGGTCTCAAGCGATCACGCCGAATAGGCATTTAACGCATCTCAATTGTACCATCACCGCAGCACGCTTACGAGCATTTATGTATCGTGGGTCACCCCCCGCTGAAAAACGAAAACAAGGCTCTAGTGGATCCTAAAGCCTTGTCATTGTCTGATCCATTTTATATTTTTAAGCGGTTACCGCGAATAGACTTGTTACAAAATCTTTTCCGAACTGTTTGCACTTTTCTTCCTCTTCATCCCCGTCTGGCGCAAATTCAACTCTTAGGCCTTCAAGGGTTAACTCGGCTCCTAGTTCCGTTAATTTTTCCTCCAGAACATCGACACCCCCGCAAAAATGCTCATAGGATGTATCTCCTGAACCAAACACAGCCGCTTTTTTCTCACTTAAGTCCAACGCGTCCAACCCTTCATAAAACTCTATATATTCATCAGGCAACTCTCCATCGCCCCAGGTGTAGGATCCTAACAAAATACCATCATACTCCAGCAGTTCTTCCGGTGTTACAGACTCAACTTCCTTCATGTCAACCTCAAAGCCATCTTCATGAATGCCGGCTGCAATCACGCTCGCAATTTCCTCTGTATTTCCAGATAAGCTTGCATAAACAATGAGTAGTTTAGGCACAGTCATGTTTCCTTCCCCCTCTCTTCTTGAAGGTGATAATGATTATCACCTTCATCTATATAATACAATCATTGATAATGATTGTCAATTAGTTTGCGCGCATTCTTTCAAATTATGTACCGTTATTAAAAGCCAATTCGAAGCAAACGACTGATTAGAGCAGGGTGTCGTTTTGATCGGAAATGTAAGCATTGTATTAGCGGAGTTATTTTTCACTAAATTGGCAAAAAAGAATGGACGATCTAGAGAAGCTAGCTATGCCAACCCTTCTATCTCGCCCATTTATCATCTTGCCAAGCTTATACCATTTTGAGAATCGCATCTTTTCCGGTCATTCCCGCTTTAATTCCCAAATCCTCCGCCGTCTTTGTCACGGACTCTAGCGGGGCTTCAAGCAATTGTTCAATCGTGCGCACGCCTAATGAACGGCCTGCAATAATATTTCGATCACTCAATTTTTCATTCAAAAGAGCGACATCAAGCGCTCCGCACATAATATAACCGCGATCGGTTGTAACGATCAACAGATTTGTTTTTGGCAATTGCACAGAAATGGAAACGACTTGGTGTCCTTCAACGATGATGGGTTTCACTTCAACCACTTTTGATCCCCTCCAAGAAACATAACATTATGGTTAGTCTATGTTCTTAGAAGAGAATCGGTGCAACAACAGATCAATGATATGTATTTGGGGGCGTATCGAGCGTTGTATTGCCTACCCCTTCGGTTGCCATCTTTCGTCTCATCATTTCTACAAGAAACATACTCAGCATTTGAAATACTTCCCCTTCATTCATTTGCTTAATTAAATTAAGCAAATCTTCTTCATCCTGATCTTGTAAAACGCCAAGCACGATCGCAATCGCATCTTCTTCATCACCGGTTAAATGGTCGCGGTAAAGATTGTAAAGATCATCGATAAACTTCATTTTTCACCCTCCATCAACATTACTTCTTAACGCCCCTCATTCATTAAAATCCATCTTTTTTTAGCGCTCCGTTCTAGAGCATCAACGCTGCTCAATTCCTTCGCTAATACATCACGGATAAATTCTGGAAAAAAGTATTCGATCTCTTCCGCTTCCCTGAACAGCGGGAAAATCCATCCGAACGTAAACATATCAACCGTGCCTACTGAGTAAACTCGTTCATCTTGAAAAGGCACGCCCTGCACATACATCTCCGTAATGCGCCGCCCGACCTGTCGCCGCGGATGATAATGGACGGATAGGCCATCGATACACATCCACCCCATCACTTTTCCCCTAAAACCGAGTCCTTGCACCTCAAGATGAATCACCGCTTCATCAAGCGCCTGTTCTAACAGTTGCTTTATATACTTTCCTTTAATCATCACTTTACACGGATTAATCGGATGAGGACATAACGCGAGCAGATCTTTTCTCGTCACTCTTCCTTGCGGTAATGAAAATAGAAGCTGTCCAGCGTTGACCATTGATAGTTCCGCCTCAACCCAACTACGCAATCCTTCCGCAAGCAAATTACCAAGCGGTGATTCCTCCTCCCAATCGTTCACCAGCGGGTGGGCCAATTCTGTAACTAAAGAGTTCAGTGTGTGGTCCGCTTCCTGTCTTTTTTGCTCAATCAACGCGGATAGTTGTTGATCGGGAGCAAATTGCGTCGCTTCGCGGCAAATGCCTGACACGCCTATAACACGCTTTGTATTCATGTCAATTGAGATTGTCGTATGTCCGAGATAGTTCCCAAACTTTCCAGCTTGAATGATAAATGTTCCATTTTCTACGACACCCGATTGTAAAAGATGATGACTGTGCGCCCCGATAATGAGATCGACCCCTTCTAATCTATTGGCTAGCTCACGGTCCATTTTATAGCCCAAATGAGACAACACGATAATGACATCTGTCTGTTGACGTATTTGCGCAACTATCTGTTCAATCTGATCGAACGGATCAAGAATCTGCCAGCCTAACATTTCATAGACAGGATAGGGGGCGGTGGCGCTAATCCAACCGATCCGCAATGAGTCGATCTCCTGAATCGCGTAAGGCTTTACAAACGGTGGAAAATCAGCGGTTGCCTCGTCTTTTAAATTACAGCAAATGACCTGAAAATTGGCCGAATTATAGAGGGATAACAGCTTTTCTTTTGGAAAAGTGAGCCCTTCATTATTCCCGATCGCCGCAAATTGATAGCCCGTTTGGTTCATGACCGCGACATTCGCCTCTCCCCACGTTCCCTCCGTGAGCGGGCTCATCCGATCCGAATGGTCTCCAAGGTCAACGATCACCACATCTTCCCCCCGTTGCTCGCAACTGCTCTGCAACGCGCGAATGCCGCCTGCTAATAATGGCATCTGTTCAAAATGGCTATGTAAATCATTCGTATGTAAAATATGCAGTTTGCGCATTCGCAAGCAATTTCTCCTCCTTCAAGCCAATTCCCATCCATAAGCTTTTAGTATGTATTCCCTCTATCATACTAAATCAGCATGGAAGAATAAACCATGCGAGCCTACAAAATCTTAAAAACAAGCCAAAATTCGATTAAAAGTCATACACTAAAATCATTGTCGCTCCATATATCATAAAAACCGACCTTATGATAACTCAAAAGATCGGTTTAAGTGAAGCATTCCTAATATGCTTATTTTTGTTTCTTATTAAACATGATGCTGGTTGCCATTCATTCTAACATAAGGCCTAACAACCCAAAAGGGGGCAACTGTACTTGCGGAAAAACCCAAAAACATCCATTAAAATTCTTCAGCAAACACAGTTTAAGATCCTACAAAATAAATATACGAAATCACTTCTCGCTTAGCTTAATAAAGTGGGTAAATTGTGGGCAATCGCCGAAGCGATTGCCCACAAACCCAATAGTCAAGCGTATTATCCAATACTGCCTTCCATTTCAAACTTGATTAATCTATTCATTTCAACCGCATACTCCATTGGAAGCTCTTTCGTAAACGGCTCGATAAAGCCCATTACGATCATTTGCTTTGCTTCCTCTTCAGTTAGTCCACGGCTCATCAAGTAGAATAGTTGTTCTTCACTTACTTTTGAAACGGATGCTTCGTGTTCAAGCGTCACATTATCATTTAAGATTTCGTTGTAAGGAATCGTATCGGATGTAGATATATCATCTAAGATGATCGTGTCACATTCGATATTGGCCTTGGAACCAGCAGAGTTTTTACCGAACTTGGATAGTCCAAGGTAGGTTACTTTCCCACCGTCTTTACTCATACTTTTGGAAATTATCGTTGATGAACAATCTGGGGCCATATGAAGCATCTTAGCTCCAGAGTGTTGGTGCATTCCTTTACCCGCAACGGCGATTGAAATAACCACACCTTTCGCGCGCGGTCCAACCATAACAACCGCAGGGTACTTCATCGTCACCTTACTACCGATATTCCCGTCGATCCATTCCATTGTCGCGTCTTCATGAGCGATCGCTCGTTTCGTAACAAGGTTATAAACGTTTGCGGACCAGTTCTGAATCGTCGTGTAACGAACGCGCGCCGCTTTTTTAACGATGATCTCAACAACCGCGCTGTGCAAGGAATCACTCGAGTGAATCGGCGCAGTGCAGCCTTCAACGTAGTGAACAAAGCTTCCTTCATCAGCGATAATTAATGTGCGCTCAAACTGTCCCATGTTCTCCGTGTTGATTCTGAAATACGCTTGTAATGGTTGCTCGCTCGATACGCCTGGCGGCACATAGATGAAGCTTCCACCTGACCATACTGCTGTATTCAGAGCGGCAAATTTGTTGTCTGTCGCTGGAATGACGGTTCCAAAATATTCTTTAACAATCTCAGGATGATCGCGTAAAGCAGAATCCATGTCTGAGAATAAAATCCCTTGCTCTTCTAAATCTTCTTGCATATTGTGGTAAACAACTTCAGACTCATATTGAGCCGACACTCCCGCAAGGTACTTTTGTTCCGCCTCAGGAATTCCTAATTTGTCAAAAGTAGCCTTAATTTCAGAAGGTACCTCTTCCCATGTCTTACCCATTTTTTCAGACGGCTTTACGTAGTAAGTGATGGAATCAAAGTCCAACTCACCTAACTCGCCGCCCCATTGTGGCATAGGCATGCTGTAGAAGATTTCAAGAGCTTTCAAACGATATTCTAACATCCACTCTGGTTCTTGCTTCATTCTAGATATTTCTTCAACAATTTCTTTTGTAAGTCCTTTTTCCGTTCGGAACACAGAAACATCTTTGTCATAGAAACCATATTGATATTCTGAAAGCTCAGGCATTTTTTTAGCCATTTTTATTATATACCTCCTTAAAAGATGAATCATTCCGTTTTAAAAACGGGATTATGATTCTCGCCGTTATTCGGCTTTTTCACGAACGCCTTGTTGTAGCGCCTTCCATGCTAACATCGCGCAATTGATTCGGGCTGGAAACTTGGCGACCCCTTGTAGAGCCTCGATATCGCCTAAATCAATATCTACATCTTCGGGTTCGGCTCCTTTCATCATCCCGGTGAAGATCTCGACCATCCGAAGGGCATCTTCAACAGAAAGACCCTTCACCGCTTGGGTCATCATCGATGCCGATGACATACTGATCGAACATCCTTCCCCTAGGAATTTAACATCTGTAATTTTATCGTCATTGACTAACATCTGTAGCTGGATCTTATCCCCGCAAGATGGGTTATTTAAATTAACTGTCAAAGCCTCGCCATTTAGTTCGCCTCGATTTCTCGGGCGCTGGTAATGATCCATTATAACTCTTCTGTATAAATCATCAAGAGAAGACATTGCCAAAATACTCCTTAGTCTTTTTTAGTCCTTTGATCAGAGCGTCGATGTCTTCCTCAGAATTGTACAGGTAAAAACTAGCGCGAGCAGTCGCCGCGACATTCAACCACTTCATTAGAGGCTGAGCGCAGTGATGACCAGCTCGTATTGCAATTCCTTCAGCATCTAACACCGTTGTCACATCGTGAGGATGTACTCCCTCTAAGTTAAATGTGACTAGACCCGCGCGATGTTCAGGGCCATAAATCTTTAAACCATCGCCTAAATTTGCGCGCAACTGCTCATTTGCGTAGGTGAGAAGCTGTTGTTCATGACGCTCAATGTTCTCCATGCCGATATCCTGCAGAAAATCAATCGCGGCTCCAAGTCCAATCGCCCCCGCAATGATCGGTGTGCCTCCTTCAAACTTCCAAGGAAGCTCCTTCCATGTTGAATCATACAAATCAACATCATCGATCATTTCGCCACCAAACTCAAATGGCGCCATCTTTTCTAGTAATGCCCGTTTGCCGTATAAAACACCGATTCCCGTAGGAGCGAGCATCTTATGTCCAGAAAAAGCGAAGAAATCAACATCTAAGGCTTGCACATCGACCTGCTTGTGCGGGGCTGCTTGCGCCCCGTCAACACAGATCACCGCGCCATTACGATGGGCGATTTCCGTAATCTCTTTAATCGGATGAATTGTTCCGAGCACGTTCGAAATATAAGCGATCGAAACGAGCTTCGTTTTTGGCGTGATCGTCTTCTCGACATCTTCGAGTTTGATCGTGCCATCTTCCTGTATCGGAATATACTTCAGCGTCGCCCCTGTTTTTTTCGCTGCTTGTTGCCAAGGAATCAAATTACTATGATGTTCCATCAAGGTGATGACAATCTCATCGCCTTCTTTAAGAAACTCACGAGCATAAGATTGGGCCACAATATTAAGTGACGTCGTTGTCCCTCTCGTAAAAATAATTTCCGCGGTTTCACGAGAGTTGATAAAACGCTTGACCTTTTCTCGGGCGCCTTCATAAGCGTCTGTCGCCCAGGTCCCCAGCGTGTGCGCTCCACGGTGCACATTGGAATTAATCTTTCTATAATAATGATCAAGCGCCTCAATCACTTGTATCGGTTTTTGTGTCGATGCCGCGCTGTCCAGATAAACAAGCGGATGCCCGTTAATTTCTTGGTGTAAAATTGGAAATTGCGCTTTAATTTCTTTTACATTCATATGGACACTTTCCTCTCAATGGTCTGTTGCAAGTGCGTCTTCAGACCACTTTCTAGTTCGTCTACTACTGGAGCAACAAATCCATCGATGATTAAGCGTTGAGCCTCCAATCGACTCAATCCGCGAGACATGAGATAGAAAATTTCCATCGGATTCAGTTGACCCGCGCTCGCTGCGTGGCCCGCTGTAACATCATCTTCATCAATCAATAAGATTGGGTTAGCATCACCGCGAGCATCTGGGCTTAGCATCAATAAACGTTCTGTTTGCTCCCCATTCGCTCGGATCGCGCCTTTTTCAATGAATGTAATCCCGTTCAAAATAGCCGATGATTCATCTTTCGTTACGCCTTTGATCAATACTTGGCTATCTGTATGTTTCCCTGTATGCACAGCCCGACTCACAACGTTTTCCCGTTGAGCGCCTGACGCAATTGTAATCACTTTCGAATCAGACGTGGAACCGTCGCCTAATAGGTGACTCATATTTTCGGTTACTGTATTTCCATCATTCATTTCGCCAAGCACCCACTCCACTCTGCCGTCTCTTTCCACGGTAGCATGGCGGTAGATAAAGTCTGTTACTTGCTCAGCTAGCGTTCGAATCGAATTGACGCGCGCCTTCGCGCCAGCTCCAACATAAACTTCCGTAATTCCGTTTTGAACCGCGGTTGCATCTCCTAAACTAACATACGCGTCTGTATATGAAACAGAGCTATGCTGCTCAGCGATGATCAACACATGCGGGAACAATCCAGCTTCATTCTCGGAAGAACAGAAAAGAGCTTGGATCGGAATCTCAACCCTTACATCTTTCGGAACATAGAGGAATACGCCTCCGCTCCAGGCCGCGGCATGCAATGCCGCTATTTTATGGGAGTCTACCTTGACTTCCTTGCTCATAAAATACTTTTGAACAAGTTCAGGATGCGTGTTTAGCGCAGATTGTAACGAACTAAACACAACTCCTTGTTTCTGTAACGCTTCCGGGATCGAAGTGTAAATGACCGATGCGTCCTTTTGCACCAGAACAGCTTTCTCGCCATCCCCTTGCAACAATGCTTGCGCTTCTTCCGGCAATGCATCAAAGCTTGTTACAGGATCATGTTGTTTAAACGGGATAAACCCGTCGATATTCCAATTGTCAATCTTTGTTTTCTCTACTTTTGGAAGGGGTAACTGCTCATGTAACTCCAGCCCTTTCAGTCGCAACTGAAGCATCCAATCGGGTTCTCCAGCTTGCTGAGAAAATTGAGCGATCATTTCATGGTTAAATTTCAATTTTGTTTCAACAGTCATCTCAGCACCCCCTTATATTTCAGCGCCAACGGTTTCGTCAACAATTCCTAATTCTTCTTTAATCCAATCGTACCCTTCAGCTTCTAGGCGTTTCGCCAGCTCAGGACCACCAGACTTCACAATCCGACCCTGCATCATCACATGAACAAAATCAGGCGTGATATGGTCCAGTAACCGTTGATAGTGAGTGATAATCAACACGCCAAGTTCTGGAGAACGCATTTCGTTAACTCCTTGGGCAACTACTTTCAAAGCGTCTATGTCTAAACCCGAGTCGATCTCATCTAAAATCGCAAGGCGCGGTTTTAGCATCATCATTTGTAAAATTTCATTTCTTTTCTTCTCTCCGCCAGAAAATCCTTCGTTTAAATAACGGTGACTAAAAGACTCATCCATTTCTAGCGCGCCCATTTGTTTGTCCATTTCTCGAATGAAGCTCATTAAAGAAATTTCATCGCCTTCTTCACGGCGAGCATTGATCGCGCTTCTTAAGAAGTCAGCATTTGTAACACCGCTAATCTCACTCGGATATTGCATAGCCAAGAAAATCCCTTTCCGAGCCCGCTCATCCACTTCCATTTCCAGCACATCTTCATTGTCTAAAGTAACATCCCCGCCTGTTACCTTGTAGTTTGGGTGTCCCATAATCGCTGCGGATAGTGTGCTTTTCCCGGTTCCGTTCGGCCCCATGATCGCGTGAATTTCTCCGCCCTTCACTTCTAGGTTAACACCCTTCAAGATTTCCTTATCTTCGATCGACACCTTAAGATCTTCTATTTTTAAATGTGGTACATTTGCCATATTCATCTATTCCTCCATTCCTATTTGAACAAAGAGTGAAGAATCTATTCGCTTCTTCATTCTCAGTTGATTATCATCTTCTTCTTATATTATAGTATAACATGGAATTTAGCAAAGAAACACTATTTTCATATTTTTTATATACTTTTGTTTAGTAAGTATGGTTTATAACTATAAAGCTTGTCCTATTCGGTGATCTAGCCTCATTAAATAGTATGATGAACTGTGGAAGTAAGCGCAAATAACAAAACAAAAACCCTTTTTTATAAAAAGGATCGTTGTTTTGATTGTTTATATAGTCGGTCCTGCCTCAATTATTTTTCTATCTACATTTTTAAACCTCATGAAATTTTGGACAAATCGTTGCGCCAGCCTTTTTGCGGCTCGTTCATAAGCATTTAAGTCTTTCCATGCGTTACTAGTAACCAATAGTTCGCTTGGAACACCCGCTACAGCTTGTGGAACAGATAGACCAAAAATGGGATCGACCACGTAAGCATCTTGCTGAATAGTCCCATTAATTGCAGCTTTAATAAGTGTTCGCGTATAGGTTAGCGGGATTCTTGAGCCCGTTCCATAGGATCCACCCGTCCAACCTGTATTCACTAAATACACTTGAGTGGCATGTTTCTCTATCTTCTCCACAAATAACCGCGCATAAACAAGCGGATCCAAGGGCAAGAACGGCTCGCCAAAACAAGCAGAAAAAGTCACCTCTGGTTCCGTAACACCCCGTTCTGTTCCAGCCAACTTGCACGTATAACCTGACAAAAAGTGATATACGGCCTGCTCTTTTGTCAACTTCGCAAGCGGAGGAAGCACCCCAAACGCATCAGCAGTCAGAAAAATGATCACGCGCGGATGATCGGCTACACCTGAACGAATCGAACCCGGAATAAACGAAAGCGGATAGGCGACACGCGTGTTCTCTGTCAACTGTCCATCGTTGTAATCTGGGACCCTCGTTCCCTTATCGATGATCACATTCTCCAAAACAGACCCAAATTGAATTGCGTTCCAAATTTGCGGTTCCTGTTCCGCAGACAGGTGAATACACTTTGCATAGCAACCACCTTCAATATTAAACACGCCACGCTCAGACCAACCATGTTCATCATCTCCCAGCAAACGCCGCTCGCTATCCGTCGATAACGTGGTCTTACCCGTGCCGGATAACCCGAAAAACAAAGCGACATCCCCCTTTTTTCCAACATTAGCTGAGCAGTGCATCGATAATACATTTTGTTTTGGCAACAGGTAGTTCAATACACTGAAAATGGACTTTTTCATTTCCCCCGCATAAGAGGAGCCGCCAATAATAATTAACCGCTTCGATAAGTGAATTATAATAAACGCCTCTGAATTCACGCCATGTTGAGCGGGATCAGCTTCAAAGCCCGGGGCGCAAACAATTGTAAACGCGCGATTCGGCTCAAAAGGTTCTTCTTGGGAGGGGTGGATAAACAATTGTTGGGCAAATAAATTTTGCCATGCATATTCATTTATAACTCGAATCGGTATACGGTGGACAGCATCCGCTCCCGCAGCCCCTTCAAAAACATATAACTGCTTTCCTCCCAAATATTGCAACAGTTCTTGGTACAACCTCTCAAACTTGATTTCCTCGATCGATTGGTTGATCGGGACAGGGGCAGAAGATGGTCCCCAAGCAATGTGATCGCGATCGGAACCTTCCTTAACAATGTACCTGTCACCTGGTGAACGTCCTGTATACTTTCCCGTTGACACACTCAACGCGCCACTGACCGTTAACATGCCTTCTCCTCTTTGAATTACCTCTTCTATCAGTTGTGGTGTAGATAAATTAAAATATACCCGTTCCGACTGTAGTATTTGACGCAATTGCAAGCTAGGCTTCCCCTCCATTTTTGTTTGCCTCCTTACAATTAGTGGAGTATATGCCGTTAGCTTAAAAAATAAAAAAGAAGTAATGGCTTGCTTATAACCTCAAGCGATTACTTCGTAAACACCGTCCCTGCTACTAACGCAATGAAGATAGCGACCGAAATCCAAAAGATCACCCAATCCTGCTCATTCCTTTTAAACATGCGTTCACTCCCTTAAAAAATGGAAGTTACCACATAATATGAAGCAAGGATTTAAGATGTGACTCTTCTCAAACGCTTAATCGTCCTCATCATCTTCGTCTTTGTCTTGCTTCTTCTCTTTCTTTTCCTTCTCCTTTTCAGCCCGTTCTTTCTCCTTCTTTGCCTGCTCTTTTTCAGAGCGCTCCTTCCCTTTCTTCTCCTGCTCCTTTTCAGCGCGCTCCTTCTCTTTCTTCTCCTGCTCCTTTTTAGAACGTTCTTTCTCTTTCTTCTCCTGCTCTTTTTCAGCGCGCTCCTTCTCTTTCTTCTCCTGCTCCTTTTTAGAACGTTCTTTCTCTTTCTTTGCCTGCTCCTTTTCAGAGCGTTCTTTCTCTTTCTTTGCCTGCTCCTTTTCAGAGCGTTCTTTCTCTTTCTTCTCCTGCTCCTTTTCAGCGCGCTCCTTCTCTTTCTTCTCCTGCTCCTTTTCAGCCCGTTCTTTCTCTTTCTTCTCCTGCTCCTTTTCAGCCCGTTCTTTCTCTTTCTTCTCCTGCTCCTTTTTAGAACGTTCTTTCTCTTTCTTCTCCTGCTCTTTTTCAGCGCGCTCCTTCTCTTTCTTCTCCTGCTCCTTTTTAGAACGTTCTTTCTCTTTCTGTGCCTGCTCCTTTTCAGCGCGCTCCTTCTCTTTCTTTGCCTTTTTATCCTCCTTTTTCAACTCTTCTTTTTTCTTTTTCTCTTTCACTTGTTTCTGTGTCTTTTTGTTAGCCACCGAAGCTAGATCATTTCGAGGGTGAAATTCTAGAACCTTAAATCCTTCGACAGGCTGCAACTCTTTCACATTCAATTGATGCGAACTTTGCTCTGTCATCGATATATTCGCTTGTTGCGCCTTCTTTTCTAAAATATAAAAGCCTGGGGAACGCTGCTGACTTTTCGCTTCGTTACGCCATTGTTCATCTCCTTCGACAAACAAGACCGTCAATTCTTGATCTAACGGCGTCTCTTCAATTAACTGACCTATATTTTCCGATCGCTCCTCTTGCAAATAGGTCGTCGTAATCACGACTTGTTGCTCATCTTTTATATAGCCGAGCATTTGCGCCTGATGAATTACGTTCACGGTTACACTTCCAAGCGATTGACTTTTCCACTTAACATTGCGCAACAATTGTTCGCCTTCATCATTAAACGCCTCGGCTCCGATTACTTGCGTTCGCCGATTGATCTCAAATTCGACACTCGGATTAATATCAATTGTTACAGCGGCATAGGTTTCCTTCTCTCCTAAAAAGGGAGTAACGATCAAAAAGAATAACAAACAAGCGCTCACAATTGAAAAAGCGGGCAGCAAGCGGCGAGCCCAAATCCGTTTCCCTTCTTGTCGGCTCGTTTCAAATGCGGAAAATAGGACCTCAACACCCTCTAGATGGTTCGGTTGGTGAGGTATTTTAATAAACTCTCCTTCGGGGGTGATTACAACTGTCCATTTGTCAGTAGCCTGCATCACGATGCCCTTCTTCAATACGTTCCCCCCTTTCAGATTCAGGTTCAATATTTAAATAATCATGCAAGTAGCGATAATCGTCTACTAATAATAAAATCACAGCGACAATATACGTTCGATTTCGTTCCACAGTTTTTCTGCTTACTTTCACATGTCCCATTAATTCTTTCATTGGCAACTTTTTCGTAGCTAAAAAAGAATTTCGTAACTGCGAGTTATTCGCTACAATTGAGGCGATGGAAATAGCGTTCCTTCTCGCGTCAACATGCTTAGGAGATAGATCTGGCAATTCCATTAAATCGATCTTGTATTCTTCAAGCTTCTCTTTGTAATGTTGGATTTCTTCTCTTCTTAAACTAGACTCATAATCCAACTGATATTGTTCGAGCGAGGCTTGGACTTCAACAGGAGATTGATCGGAATCTTCCTCTCCCTCAATCGTATGCTCAAACGCCAGACTGCCACGATGCCTTGCTTCTTTGCGTATATAGTCAATAATCCTGCGTCGGATCACAAGATTAGCGAAAGATAAAAATGAGCTTCCTTTCCCCTCGCTATAATTCGTAATCGCTTCATCAAAGGCCTCTAAGGCTACACTGAATTCGTCATCTTGCTTTGGATCAATGTATCTTTTGCAGACCTTTGCAGCGACTTGAGAAATAAAAGGGGTATACTGGCGCAATAATTCATTGCGCGTTTCCACGTCTCCCTGTTGAGCAAAGACAACCTCAGACGTTAAATCACGCCCAGTAAATGAGGGATTTGAAGAACGCCTTCCTATGAAGCGACTCAAAAACATGCTTTCACCTCACAATATAACCATTCGGTAACTTTATTGTTTTATGTCCGTTATAAATCGACACCTTTCAAATCATTTTATCCAACACAAGGGAAGCGCGTCCACTTTTTATCGTTTCGTATAAAAATAAAAGGGAGATCTCACGATTGTAAGATCTCCCTAAATGTAATTATCTTTGTTTTTCGCGTGTTTGCCATCGGCTTAACCGTTCGCTCAGACGATTGAGTCGCTTTTTCAACATTTCTTCCCACTCGCGGTCTTTGATCTGTTTGGCCACGATTAGCAAGTCGAGGGCGCTATCAATCTGTTGGCGGAAAACCTGCTCGATGCTTCCTTCATCAACAACGGTGCAATTTTCAAATATATTTTGCAACGATTCTTTGCTTATATATTCTTTAAAGTCAATCTCAGGGATATCGTCAGTTTGCGCGTACTCGCATATAATCTCGTACTCTTCCTCCACCTTCGGATGTACGTCAATACGGTTACAAACTGGACAGTGCAGGATTGGCACATTATTAATGTAAGTTCGATAATGGCGCAAACTCCCTAAAGCGCCAATCATGCTAGCTCCGCAACAAAAACTCATAAGACACTTCCTCCCTCCCCACCGGAACAACACACGATGGTGTAGCCGACACTATTTTCATCTATATTCAATTGTAGTTGAGCATATCTACTTTTCATAGACTTAAATGTTGGATTGAATGGCTAAAAAAAGAAGCCCTTGGGAATGGATGGTTGCGCTGGTATCATTACCCATCCCGCAGAAATCATCCACTTACCTTGATCAAACATAAAAACGAAAAAGGTGACTTGTCCAAGTCACCTCCTCCATTAACCTTTAACAAAAGCTTCGTATTGCTCCGCAGATAATAATTGATCCACTTGCGCGGCATCGGCTAATTCAACCGCGATCATCCACGCCTTCTCATACGGCGATTCATTCACAAATTCAGGAGAGTCTTCAAGCTCAGCATTCACTTCTACTACCTTGCCGCTGACAGGGGAATAAAGTTCTGAAACCGTCTTAACGGACTCAACCGTGCCAAACGTATCATTCACGGCGATCTCATCTCCGACAGATGGCAACTCAACAAACACAATGTCCCCTAACTCAGATTGGGCGAAATCAGTAATGCCGATGTAAGCTTTGTTTCCTTCTACACGAACCCACTCATGTTCTTTACTGTACTTTAACTGGGTAGGCAAATTCATGTATTGTTCCTCCTTTATGTATGGTCCCCTTTATTTTACCACATCTAACCAGTTATTGGCGATTCCATCACGGCGTAATTAATAGCCAATTTCAATTTTATAGCCCGAATATTTTCTTACATTTAAAACTGCGCCTTCAAACAATAAATATTGCCCCTTAATCCCAATTAATCTATCTTGTAACAACGGTTGTTTATCCAGGTTATAGGTCCTCACTTTTTCCAAACTCTCTAACAGCGGGTAGACGATCTCGATCCAATCTTCCTGTTCAATCGCGTAGCGCTTGTACTCTTCTGGAAAATACGAAAAGGCTTGCTCGCGTAGTTCAAGCAGATCAAGCAGTTCCGCTTCCCCGCGCAACATTTTGCGCCAATTTGTTTTATCTGGCAAATGTTGCGACAAGGCAACCTCAAGCTCGCCCGCTGTTTTGCGATTGGGTGTTTCCGCTATCGGGATCGCTTGAATTGCTCCCTGGTCCACCCATCGTTTCATTTCATTCTGTTTACGCGTAACCCCGACTTTAATACCGCTGCTTACCGCGAGATACACATAGTGCGGGATCATACAATAAGCTTCGCCGAATTCAGCATCGCGACACGTTCCTTCATCGTAATGACAGTCATGGGGTCGAACGATGCACAAATCTGTCTCAGGCAAAGAGATCACACACGGATAACAGTAGCCGCTTTGATACGTCTTTTTAATCTTGCGTCCGCATTTCACGCATTCAATTTCCCCTAAAAAAGAGACGCGGACTTCTCTTCCTAATAGATCATTTAATGTAACTTGTTCATCCCCAAGCGGCAAGTAATATGTGATCGGACTTGAGTACTCATGCTTTAATCCTTGTAAAAAACCACGAACAAACATTTCTTCCCCTCCCAATAGAAAAAGTCTTGCTCATAGGCTTTCAACCTAGCAAGACTTGTTATGATCTCGATTGTCTCTCTAATGAGACAGTAACTTTCCTAAGAATTCCTTTGTGCGTTCATTTTGTGGATTTGAAAAAATATCAACAGGTTGTCCTTCTTCTTGAATCACACCTTTATCCATAAAGATGACTCGATCGGCCACTTCGCGGGCAAAACCCATTTCATGGGTGACAACGACCATCGTCATCCCTTCCTTCGCTAAATCTTTCATAACCGATAATACCTCACCAACTAATTCGGGGTCAAGCGCGGAGGTTGGTTCGTCAAATAGAATGATTTTCGGGTCCATCGCCAACGCGCGAGCAATCGCCACCCGCTGCATTTGACCTCCAGATAATTTTTCTGGATAAACGTCGGCCTTGTCAGCCAAACCCACCTTACCCAACAATAGCATCGCTTGCTCCCTTGTTTGCGCGCCTGGCTTTTTTAGAACTTTCATCGGAGCTAACATTATGTTTTCCAAAACGGTTTTGTGCGGGAAAAGATTAAACTGTTGGAACACCATGCCGACCTCCGTCCGCACCTTATTGATGTCGATGTTGGCGTCCGTCAAATCTTTCCCATTAATAATGACATGCCCGCTCGTAATTTCTTCTAAGGCATTTAGGCAACGCAAAAATGTGCTTTTACCTGAACCTGACGGGCCGATCACACAGACCAACTCACCTTCATTAATCTCGCAATCGATTCCTTTCAGCACTTGCAAATCGCCATAATATTTATGCAGTTCTTTCACTTGAATCATCATGGTTCACACCCTTTCAATGGTTGTTTATACGACCCACTTGACTTGCTCGGTCGCAGTCCAAGTAGGAAATAGACGATAAACACGAGCGACAAGGAGTAAAACAGACTATTTGGGTGAATATGTTCAATCCCTGTTCCCGTCACACTCGGGCCGATGATACTGCCTATACTAAACAAAATAGCTGCCAGCGCATTCCCTGTTGGCAACAATCGCCCCGGAAGCGTGTCCGCCAAAAAAGCAAGCCCCAGTGAGAAAAAGGAACCAACGACACTGCCCGCCAATATGGCTAGAATGAGGATACCGCTCACCTGACCATCCATTAAAGGAACTGCCAAGAAAGCGAGAGATCCGATCAACGCGGCTCCCATCAACACCTTCTTCCGACCGATTCGATCGCTTAACATCCCCAGCGGAAGTTGGGTTATAATCCCTCCAGCCGCGAAGGAAAACAAAATGATTGGGACCCATTCGGCGCCAATTCCTGTTCGCAAAGCATAAATCGGGAAGCTTCCATTCAATACCGCCTCCAAATAACCGTACATAAAGGCGGGAATAAGCGCAAACCAACCGATCGCGAATGCCGTCCGATAAGAGCCAACTCGGCTGCGTTGTTCTACTTGGGCAGGGAACTCGTTTTCCAATCTAATTACAAAAAGGAAGGAAATAAAATATAACGCGCAGACAACAATGAACGGGAGGTATTCGTTAATAAATGAAAGGTTAACGCCAAACGGACCGATCATAAAGCCGCTTCCATACGCTAATCCGTAGATAGAAATACTTCGTCCCCGCAAATGCGCGGGACTGCTTGATGTAATCCAAAGTTGCGACGTGTAATGGAGCGCGCTATCGCCCACCCCGATCATGAACCGCAACATAAACCACCACCACAGATGCTCCCAAAACGGGATCATTGCCGAGGCGATGAAAACAACGATAACACCAAATAACAACATCTTTTTATAGCCAAATCTTCGCAACGGCTTCTCTACGAAAAAAGAAGCGAAGAACATCCCAATATATAAGGCTGCGGCATTCCAGCCGTTTAACGTGGATGAGTATCCCGCTGTTTCTATCATAATCGAAAGCAAGGGCAATGTTAACCCTTGACTCATCCCCGCAATCGCGATGGCTAACACTAACGTAAAAAACTTTCTGCTTTCCATGTTGACCACTCCGTCTGTCGTTCAAAAATCTACCTATTTCTTAACATAATTTCATCCTCAGTGGACCTTACGCCTACCCGAAATCGTCCCCATACAATCTGCTATCATCGCTTGCTTTTGCCCTCAGCAAGGTAACTTTAAACAAAAAAAAGAGTAGGATAAATGAATTATTCCTACTCAGATCACTTTGTTTATTAGTTTAACCTATTCTTTTATTTTACACAAAAACAATTTCAATGGTCTAGCGGATCCTTAAATGACCACATCCACCATCATAATCACACAGGAAACGACTAAGTACAGCAAAGAATACAGGAACATCGAACGAGCCCATTTCATATCATCCTTTGCGAAGAAACCTTTAACAGCTAAAGCAAGCCACCCAAGTCCGAGCGCCGCAGCGGAAATAAAGTACAACTTCCCAACGATACCCGCTTCATACATGAACAGAGAAACAGGAACCAACGCTGCCGTCCAAAGTAAAATTTGACGCTTTGTTTCAAGAAATCCGTTCGTAACAGGCAACATATGATAGCCAGCCTCACGGTACTCATCCGCCTTCATCATCGCTAAGGCAAGAAAGTGCGGAATCTGCCATAAAAACAGAAATGAAAATAAGAGCCAAGCGCCTTGTTCCAAATTGCCCGTTACTGCCGCCCAACCAATGATTGGCGGGACTGCCCCTGAGATCGCGCCGACCACCGTATTCAAGTGGGTTGTTCTTTTCATCCAAGCCGTATAGACAACGACGTAGAAGAAAGCGCCGATTATACCGAGTAAAGCCGCCAAGCCGTTTTCTGCGGTTAAACCAAGCACTGTTGTCCCCGCAATGATTAGAAGCATGCCGTAACCTAATGCTGTTTTCGCCGACATTCGACCTGTCGCAATCGGCCGCTCCATCGTTCGCTCCATTTTAATATCTAAATCGCGGTCTAAATAGTTGTTTAACACACAGGAACCTGCCATAACAAGTGAGCCGCCAAGGATCGTATACAATAACAACATAAAATCAAATGATCCCTTCCAAGCGGAAGCCAACCAAAAACCGGTTACAATTACAATTAAATTCGACCTGACAATCCCAGGCTTGGTCACTTGGACATAATCACGCCACGTCAACGGCCCCAAATCTTGTTCAACCGAAGATAACGCCTCTACCGTATCTTGTTCCTGAGAATAAGTCGCGGATGTTTCCAATTTCATACTCCTTCCAACTATCTCTGCTTTCATCCAACCCGTTCATATTACACTGTTGTCACTGTCAATTAAAGATAGTTTATACCTATGAATATAGTTTTAATATATTAATTTAATTGTAAAATGATCTTGGCTCGATGTCAAGCAAGCAATACCCGTTGTTTCGCTTGACTATCTTCGCTGTTTTCATGCATAATGAACTTAAAAAAAGATTGCTTATAAATGATAGAGTCAACACTAATCTAATAGCGATAATTGGGGAATCGGATCAAGTGTCATGTGTCGCAGAGAGTGATGGTCGCGGCTGAAAACCATCGCCATTATGCCTAGTCTGTCCTGCCCCATAGCTTTTCAGGAGTGAATCCTGAACAGGGACGACCCTGTTATCAACGTAAAGTGGGCAGTAAATGCCAATCAAGGTGGTACCGCGGAAGAACCCTTTCGTCCTTATTTTTTAAGGATGAAAGGGTTTTTTACTAAAACTCTCCAACCGAAGGTGTGATCAGACGTGCTGCAAATTCTGCAGGAGAAAAAAAGGTGTAGGATTGTCGTTAAAATTGGAAGCAGTTCCTTAACAGAGAAAGCGGGCGGCATTTCGCTTTCTAAGTTAACAGACCATGTCGACGCCCTCGCTTATATGAAACAGTTAGGTCATGAAGTCATTTTAGTTTCATCAGGGGCGGTTGCCGCCGGGTTTCATTCGCTTGGCTTTGCCCAACGCCCTTCATCTATGGAAATGATACAAGCTACCGCCGCTGTCGGACAAGGGTTGCTTATCTATACGTATTCACAGGCTTTTTCAAAATTTCACATTCCGGTCGCTCAATTGCTGCTGACACGACGCGATTTTTCAACAAGGCAGCAATTTACAAACGCCCATAATACACTAACTGCCCTGCTGCAACGTGGAGCGGTCCCAATCATCAACGAAAACGACACCGTCTCAATCGATGAGTTAACTTTTGGCGATAACGATATGTTGTCCGCCCTTGTCGCCGGAGCCATTCACGCTGATTTGCTAATCATTTTGACGGATACAGACGGGCTGTATAACGCCAATCCACGCACAGATCCAACCGCTAAAAAAATTCCGCTCGTGGAAAAGATTACGCCAGAAATTGAGGCAATGGCCTCCGGGGCTGGCTCTGATGTCGGCACAGGCGGCATGAGATCCAAGGTGATCGCCGCTAAAACTGCTCTATCCTTCGGCGTGAAAGTATTTGTCGGCGAAGGGGTTGGCCAGGAAAAGCTGTATCAAATCCTCGAGGGGAATGGAAACGGAACCTACTTTGGCTCAACCGAACTTTCCACGATGAATAACAAAAAACAGTGGATTGCTTTTCACGCGGATGTTAAAGGATGCCTAGTCGTCGACGGCGGGGCAAAAATGGCGTTAATGGAAATGGGAAAGAGCCTCCTCCCGTCTGGAATCATCGAAGTGCGCGGCCAATTTGCGCAAGGCGATATCGTTGAAGTGATCACCGCTTACGGTGACCGTCTTGGAAAAGGAGTCGTTAATTACGCATCCGATCTAATTGAACAAGCGATGGGACACGATTCACAATATGCAATGTCACTCGGTTCGGGAAACAACCGACCCGAAATCATTCATCGCGATGAATGGGTATCTTATGAATGGAGGGAATAAACATGAGTGAACTTTTACAAAAAGGGAAAGCGGCCAAACAAGCCGCAAAAACATTAGGACAAGCATCAACTGAATTGAAAAATAAAGCATTACAAGCGATTGCGGATGGATTATCAGCCAATCATACTCCGATCCTCGCGGCAAACAAACAAGATGTGGAGCGGGCCAAAGCAGCCAACACGTCAGCCGCTATTTTAGATCGACTCATTCTAACCGAACAACGGATACAAGATATGGTCACCGGCGTCAAGCAAGTGATTGAGTTAGCGGATCCACTTGGTGAAATTATGGAGTCATATGACCGTCCAAACGGAATTAAGATTGATAAAGTGAGAGTGCCGTTAGGCGTTATCGGGATAATCTACGAGGCCCGTCCAAACGTAACTGCTGACGCGGCGGCGCTGTGCTTGAAAACGGGCAACTGCGCTTTCCTGCGCGGCAGTTCTTCCGCTCTTGAATCGAATAAAGCAATTGTGAAAGTGGTTCAAGAAGCGCTAACGAGCGTTGGCTTACCTGCGACAGCTGTTCAATTACTTGAAGATACGTCCTACGAGACGTCTGATCAAATGTTACAAATGAATCAATTCTTAGATGTATTGATCCCTCGCGGCGGAGCGGGATTAATTGAGCATGTCGTCAAAAACGCGACAGTGCCTGTGCTTGAAACCGGAATCGGTAACTGTCACGTCTATATCGATGAGGCGGCGGAACCGACGATGGCGGTCAACATTGCCCTCAACGCAAAAACACAACGACCTGGCGTCTGCAACGCTGTTGAAACCCTTTTGGTACACAAAGATTGGGGAGTCGAATCCCTTAACAAACTAATTTCAGCGTTAAATGAACAAAAGGTTAAAGTGAGGGCTTGCTCACAAACGAAGCAAACGATCAGCGATCTTGATGCTGCAGATGAATCTGATTGGGCAACAGAATACCTTGATCTAACCGTCGCGTTAAAATTGGTTGATTCCGTAGAGGCTGCGATTGAACATATCGATCAGTACGGCAGCGGGCACTCAGAATGTATCGTAACGGAAAATGAGCAACATGCCCGTAAATTTTTGAATGAAGTTGACGCCGCAGCTGTGTATCACAATGTATCCACCCGCTTTACAGACGGATTTGAATTTGGCTTCGGCGCAGAAATTGGCATTAGCACACAAAAACTACATGCGCGCGGCCCAATGGGATTGAAAGAACTCACTTCTTACAAGTACATCTTACAAGGAACGGGACAAATCAGATCATAGTGAGGAGACGTGAGATTCAGATGCTAACAAATAAAAAAATCTGTTTTGTCGGCGCAGGGTCAATGGCCGAAGCGGTGCTGGCCGGTATACTTAACCAACGGATCGTCAAACCCGGCGCGATTAGTATTACGAACCGCAGCGACCGATTCCGCTTGGATGAACTCGTTTATAACTTTGGAGTCGTTGCCGATGCCGATCAAAAAGAAAAATACATTCGCGAAGCCGACATTTTGATATTAGCTATGAAACCGAACGATGTGGAGAGCGCCATTGCGGAAATCAAAGCGCTCACCCATTCCGATCAGCTTATCATTTCCGTAATCGCCGGGATTACAACAACGTTTATTTCTAAGCAATTTGGCCATCATGCGCCAATTGTCCGAGCGATGCCGAATACATCGGCGACGATTGGACAGTCAGCGACCGGACTTTGCCAAGGGGCGACGGCCACGTCCGAACACCTTGCAACCGCTTCGCGCATTTTTGAAGCGATTGGAATGGTTGTGACTGTTGAAGAAGCGCAGTTGGATGCGGTTACTGGCGTCTCTGGCAGCGGTCCCGCTTACATCTATTATATAGCGGAAGCGATATTGGCAGGCGCGATGGAAGCCGGGCTCGATCAGGAGATGGCGCGCGAGCTCACCCTACAAACAATCATCGGGGCAGCTCAAATGTTACATGAAACGGGCGAAACCCCAACCGCGCTGCGCGAAAAGGTAACTTCCCCGAACGGCACAACACAGGCAGGATTAGATACGTTGCGTTCACACAAAGTCGATGAAGCCATCGTTTCCTGCATCCTTAAAGCAAAAGAACGCTCAATTGAACTTGGAACTGAACTCACCCGTTCCAAAGCTTAAACATGAATAGAACGTTAAACTATTTGAGATAAAGGCAGGAATTTTATTCGTGAAAATATTTGCATTACATGGTCCAAGCGGCACTGGCAAAAGCGCCAGCGCCCTTGGCTTGGCCCATGAACATCAGATTGAGGCGATCATTG
Organism: Ammoniphilus oxalaticus; assembly: GCF_003609605.1. Classification (NCBI taxonomy): domain Bacteria; kingdom Bacillati; phylum Bacillota; class Bacilli; order Caryophanales; family Paenibacillaceae; genus Ammoniphilus; species Ammoniphilus oxalaticus. Next base: position 83,620 of record NZ_MCHY01000011.1, read on the forward strand.
ATGATGGGCTGCTGATCTATCACGGCAAAAAAATCGCTGGCAAATCAGCGAAATATGAGAACACAACCGTCGCTGCAGTTAAACGGGCCATCTTTTTGAACAAGGCCCATGCGGAGGAAGTGAAACAAGCGCTGCGCCAATATCCAGTTAAACGTTTATTGATCATTGGCACTTCTAAACGGATGACACGCCGTATTCAACAGGCGCTTGAACTACCTGAAATCGATCATTTTATCGATATTACTGAAATTCGCGGGCCTTCTGAAATCAGGACTGCCCGTTTTCATCGCGGCATACAAGGCAAGCACTTAATTCCGATCCCGCGTGTACAAGTAGAACAAGACCTGATGCATCGTTTGATCGCCCAGGTTGATAAAATTTTTTCCGCTAAAAAGGAGGAACTAGGAGAAACAACAATCGTCCACCCCCCTTTTCAAATTGGAAAAATCCACATTTCGGAACAGGCCCTAAAAAAGATCGTAATCCACAGCAGCAATCCGTTTCGTTCAGTGGCAAAAATAAATAAGGTCAGGCTCGACTTCGATCACGTTCCAACCGCTCAAGTAGAATTGAGCTTAACACTTAGACTTGAGGACAACATTCCACAAGTTACCGCGCAAATCCAAGCAGCCATTCATGACGCCTTCTTGCGCCATTTAGATTTGGAATTAGAACAAACGAATATTCGAATTACGCGGATAGAATTCACGGCTTCGCCAAAAGAGGTTATCAATTAACACTGATAACCTCTTTTTTATTGTATGTTTAATTTACCAGCTTAATCTAGGCGGTAATCGGGAAAACCATAAGTGCATCTAAAAATTTGAGGGTTGGGGAGGTCTATCGTTAATGCAAATGACAACGCAAAATCCTATGCATAATCAACAACCGCTGATCATGACGCCACCTGCCGTGGTGACCACGAAAGACTCAATGTATTTAAAAGACGGAATGTCATGGTTGCTTTTGGCTGCAAAAAAATGCGCGCACTATGCCAATGAAGCGGAATGTTCTCAAGTTCAACAAATGTTAAATCAAATGGGTCAACTACACTTAAAACATTACAAATTGTTATTGCGTCATTGTCAAAACAACAACACCCAGCAGATGGCGCAGGTTCCACACATCCCGCAACAATAAAACAAAACAATCATTTTATGAAAGGGGCCCTTTACGCATGCAACAAAATCAGAACGTAATTAAAAACCCGCCGCCGGCCAATGAGCCTCAAGTTAAAGGACCAGAAATGAATGACCGTGATCGCTTAAATGATGCGTTAGCCGGAGCCAAATATTTAACGGATAGTTTTAACATCGCCGTCCGCGAAGCAAGCTTTGATGCGCTTCATCAAGATTATATGAAGATCTTAAATGAAACACATCAAGCAGCGCGTCAATCCTTCTTATTAATGTTCCAAAAGGGCTGGTATAAGTTGGAGGCTGAGGAACAACAAAAATTGGACCAAGCCTACCAACAGTTTAGTAATTATTCCACACAATTCCCATATCCTGTACAATAAAGCAATAAAAAAAAGGTAGACGATTTACATCGTTTACCTTTTTTATTTCGATTGGTTTAATGTAGCTTGATGCGCTCGAATTTGCTTTTTATTTTCCTCGTTTTGACGCTGGATTTGCTCAAATATTTCTCGAACTTTTCGCTTCGCATCTTGATGCTCCTCAATCGATGTCCAATGTTTGACGAGCGGCGGCATGACCTTTAACATATGGCTATACATACACCAAATTTTCACCATCTCGATGTTTTCATCGGTTGCTTCACCTGTCAACAACTCTGTAAATTTATAAATCAAGCCATCTAACTCAGGCACCAATTTATTCGTTTCCATTCCATCAACACCCCCATATCTACAGATTATTATACCTTTTGCACTATACTTAAGTTAATTACATTCTTTCAATAGTTCGCTTTTTTGTCAACTCTAGAGGCAGCTATTTCACACATTAAACAAATAATTAGAAAAAGAGGAGATTTTATATGGAAAAAAGATTTAGCGAAATGAGCAAGGCAGAATTAGATCGTCAACTTCTACACTTAAAAGAATCGGCTATGAAAAAGCATCAGGCTGGCTTCTATTCTGAAGCGGCTGTTTACGAACAAAAGTTTTACTTTGCAAAATCTTACCTGATCGACACTACGCGCTTTCAAGTGAATACAGAGTACTACGTCATCGGAGAAGAACAACCTTTTACGTTACATTACATACGCGGTCGAATGGCCTGGGGACATTTCGCGGACTCAACTGAAGAAATCGCATTTCCAATCGCAAAATTAGCGCGTAAAGAAAGCTAAACCTCCTCATACTAACCGTATGAATAACGTAAAACAAACCAAACTCACTATTTTGATTCTCATGTTGTTACTGACTTTGTGGACAAATCCCATGGAAGCGGCTCAGCCAAAAATAATTGTGATGTCAGAGCAAGGATTCATTCCGCAACAGATGGCTTTTAAAAAAGGAGCCCAGGTCGAATTGATTGTACACAATCAGGGAAAACTGGCGCGCCGTTTCGTTATCCCTGGCTTTGCCGTCACTTCCCCATTTTTAATGGAGGGAGAAATGGCTTCTATTCGTTTTATACCGAATCAAACGGGCAGCTTCCCGATTCAAGGCGCGACATCCCATACCGCAGAAGACCCGTTGATCGGTTCCTTCGTCATAACGGAATGAAACAGGCAGAACCACTTGGTTCTGCCTGTTTCATCTAACTTATGATTTTACTGTAGGTAAAATCTTTGACATGTTCACCGTGCGCGACGTTGCCCACGTACTCGGATCCGCTTCCTCAAATTGTTCAAGGTAACGTATCACTTCGCGCGTGATCGGTGTTGGAGTTGAGGCCCCAGAGGTGACAGCCACTTTTTTCTTACCCAACAACCACTCTTTTTCTATCTCCGTTACATCTCCGATCCGATACGCTTCAGTGCCCGCAATTTCTTTCGAAACCTGAGCTAGTCGATTTGAGTTGTTGCTCATCGGATCCCCAACCACAATCAATAAATCCGCTTCTTTCGCCTGTTCAGCGACGGCTTCCTGGCGAACTTGGGTAGCCAAGCAAATTTCATTGTGTATTTCAGCGTGGGGGTACTTCGCAATACATCGATTCATGATATCTTTTATATCCCACTGACTCATTGTCGTTTGATTGGTGACGATAATCTTATCGTTCTCCAGCTGCAATTGTTCCGCGTCTTGTAATGTTTCAACAAGATGAACCTCCCGCGGAGCGTTGCCTAAGGCCCCTTCTGGCTCAGGATGACCCCGCTTACCGATATAAATCACATCAAAACCGTCCGCTACCTTTTCTTTAATTAAATCATGCGTCCTCGTCACATCAGGGCAGGTAGCATCAACGACCATTAACCCCTTTTCGCGGGCCTTTTGCTTAACCTGAGGAGAGACGCCGTGAGCCGTAAAAATAACCGTTCCTTTGTCTATCTCTTCAAGCATACTCAAACGATCAGGGCCGTCCAACGTAATGATCCCCTCGCGCTCAAAAGCGTCAACAACGTGACTATTATGCACAATCATCCCTAAAATGTATATGGGTCGAGGAAAATCAAAGTTTCTTGCCGTCTGCTGGGCCAACACCATCGCGTCAACGACACCATAGCAGTACCCTCTTGGGCTAATTTTTAATACTTCCAGCTTCATCCCTCCCCTTTCAATCATTTATTATAGCTGTTTCACAGCGAGACCGCATCTTCAAACATGTTGAATTTTTTTAGCGGAAGAAAAAGGGCAAAAAACCGCTCAAAAAGAGCGGTTTTTTTACATTAAGATAGCTAACACAGTTGTAAATCCGAAGGTTAAAGTGGAGATTGCGGACACTGCAAAGCCGAAGACGTTCCCTTGTTGCTTTGTTTGCTTCAGCCCATATGCGCATAGTAAAGTAACAAGCGCTAAAATCACAATCATGACCATGAAAGTTCACCTCTCTATCCATCAAACGATACTTGGATCAGACTTATCTTCTCTATTGTAGAATTTTTAGGACAAAGAGTAAACTACTTTTAACAATTTGGTTATGTTTTTATAATGATTAAGACGGTGATTCGTTTGCAGCGCATTCAAACTCCACATACTTTGGTTCGCCCTGTGTAATCTGTACTTGACCGCTCGTCTCATCCGTAATCCACTGAAGTAACGGTTGTTCTTGACCTGATTCCACCAGCACAGTAACAACAACCGACTCCAGGTACGTAATCTCATCGATAATATAATCTTGGCGAGCCCGCAATTCATTTTCAATCTTACCCAAAAAAGTGTAGTCCAATTCAAATTGGTATGTTTCATGCAACACCCGTTCGACAAGCATGCCTGCTTTCAATGCTTCTGATGCGCTTCTGCCGTAGGCTCGGATAAGTCCCCCAGCGCCAAGCTTAATACCCCCGAAGTAACGCGTAATAACGACAACGGTATCTTTAACTTGATTTCTTTTCAACACCTCTAGGATCGGTTTCCCCGCGGTTCCGCTCGGCTCACCGTCGTCATCCGCTTTTTGAATATCGTCGTGTTCCCCTACAAGATAGGCAGAACAATTATGTGTTGCATCCCAATGCTTCTTTTTTATGGTAGAAATAAACGCGCGGGCTTCCTCTTCAGACTCTGCGCGTTGCGCATAGCAAATAAAGCGGGATCGATTGATCTCGATCTCCGTTTCGCCAAAGCCTGCTACGGTTAAATATTTTTTGATCAATCCGTTTCACACCCCTTCGCAGCGCCTCTTCAATTATAGCATAGAGCGCGCGGCGAGGCAGATGCTTCGCTTAGGAGTCGCTTAAAAGCGCTTCAAGTTGTGTAAACGGCAAACCATGCGCTTCCGCGACAGCGCGGTAAGTAACCTGGCCTTCAGCAATGTTCACGCCTTTAGCGAGCGGACGATTATCTCGAGCGGCTTGCTTCCACCCTTTGTTCGCGATTTGCACGCCATATGGAACCGTCACGTTCGTCAATGCGACTGTCGATGTGCGCGCAACCGCTCCAGGAATATTCGCTACAGCATAATGAAGAACGCCATGCTTTACATAGGTTGGATTGCTATGCGTCGTAATCCGATCAATCGTTTCAATTGAACCACCCTGGTCAATCGCCACATCAACAATCACAGAACCTGGTTGCATTGTTTTTACCATCTCTTCGCTTACTAACCGCGGCGCCCGCGATCCAGGAATTAATACAGCGCCTACGAGTAAATCCGCTTTTTTGACCGCTTCCGCTAAATTGTAGCTGTTAGACATAAGCGTCTTTAAACGACCTTGAAACTGATCGTCTAACTGGCGCAAGCGATCCACATTAATGTCTAAAAGCGTGACATTCGCCCCTAGACCGATTGCCATTTTTGCCGCATTGGCGCCAACAATCCCGCCGCCAACAATAACGACCTCCCCAGGGGCAACTCCTGCAACCCCTCCAAGCAGCACACCTTTTCCACCTTTGGATTTCTCAAGAAACTGAGCCCCAATTTGAACGGCCATTCTGCCCGCCACTTCACTCATCGGTGTCAGCAACGGCAAAGCGCCATTGTCTAATTGAATTGTTTCATAAGCAATCGCCGTTACCTTTTTGTCCACAAGCGCTTTCGTTAATGCTGGCTCCGGAGCAAGATGAAGATATGTATAAATAATCATATCTTCGCGAAAAAAATCATATTCTTCCGCAAGCGGTTCTTTTACTTTAACAATCATATCCGCGGCCCACGCTTGTTTTGCGTCAGGGACAATCGTCGCTCCCGCCGCTCGATAATTCTCATCTGTAAAACCGCTGCCCATTCCCGCGTTTGATTGTACACGCACTTCGTGTCCACTGCCAACAAATGAGACGACCCCCGCAGGTGTCAATCCAACTCGATCCTCATTATCTTTAATTTCTGTAGGAACGCCAATAATCATTACTTCCATCATCCCCTCAAATAATTTCACTGGTACAATATTTTTATTATAACGTATCTACGTTTTCTTAACCTGTGTCAAGGACAAAATTTAACACTTTTTTTGAAAATTACGCAATTTGACCTTTTAGCCGGATCGCCGCAACATAAAATCCTCTGTTTGTTCTTCACGCTTTTCCACATTACGTAAATACCAGCAACCTGTAAACGTAATTGTCAAAATGAGCAAATCTCCAAGCACGACCCCAGGCCAACGCCACACATTCCAAAACCAGCCGAGATAAACACTGCCTAGACTCCCCCCTAAATAATAAGAAACAAGGTATAAGCTCGAGGCGCTCGCTCGAGCAAACATCACATGACTGTTCACCCAGCTTGCGGATAACGAATGGGAAAAAAAGAAACTAAAACAGATTAAAATTAACCCAATTAAAATGACAATTAACGATGGGTGCAGCGTACAGATCAAACCAAGGGCAAGCAGAATAATCCCAACTTTTAAACAACTCATCTTCCCCCAACGCTGGGACAACCTCCCCGCTACCGTCGATCCGATTGAACCCGCAAAATAAGTCAAAAAAAGCAATCCGAGAAATGTAGGCGATAAGTTGTACGGATCGGCGCTTAACCGAAATGTCATGTAATTAAAACTGCCTAAAAAAACAAAAAAATGAAGCCCGCCAATTAAAAAAGCGACCCGCAATGTTCGATTTTTCACATGCTCTATCATCGCGTTCGTCGCTTCACGAAAGTGAAACGGTATTTTTTGAAATCGCTTAGAAGGAGGCAGCAACTTATGAAAACTAAAGACGAACCCGAGGCTGATGATCCCAATTACGAAAAAGGAGGCTTTCCAACCCCATAGATCGGCAATCACGCCACTAGAGAGTCGGCCCGACATCCCGCCTAAACTATTGGCGCTAATATACATACCCATTCCGAGCGACAACGCGCCCGGGGAAAATTCTTCTGACATGTAGGCCATCGCGATCGCTGGCAAGCCAGCCAGAAAAAATCCTTGCAGAGCCCGGAAAGTGAGCAACCAATAATAATTCGTTGCGAAACCACATACAACGGTCATCGCCACTGCTCCGAACATCGTCCAATTCATAATTGATTTTCGTCCAATGGCATCTGAGATTGGGCCGTAGATCAACAGAGACAAACTAATACTAAATGTTACAATCGACAAAGAGAGACTGGCCGTGGCCGGGCTGATCTGGAATTGATCGGTGAACAGAGGCAACAATGGCTGTGTTAAATAGATCATCGCAAACACAAAGTAGGAGGCCAAACTTAAAGCGATCACTGCTCTCCAATATGCTTTTGTTCCTTGTTCGATCACGTTCGTCCCACCTTCCCGTTTACGACCAAATGTATGTAACAATAATAGCATGATTATTCCCAATAAGTGTTCGCAAATTGTGAACAATTGTTATAAATCTTAAAGGAGGCAGAGTAAGCGGACACCCGCCTACTCCTCCTGTAGCAGCTTTTCTAACTCGTCTAACGTTTCACTAAAACCTTGCAACGCTTGCTTCATGACTTTTGCTGAAGTCATATCGACCCCCGCTGCCTTTAAAATAGCGATCGGTTCATCTGAATCACCCGCTGCCAAAAAAACATTCAGATATCGCTCAACAGCCGGCTTTCCTACTTCTTTCATCTGCTGGGCAAATGCGTTCGCCGCGGCAAAGCCCGTCGCATATTGATACACATAATAGTTTCGGTAGAAGTGAGGGATGCGGGCCCAGCCTAATGTAGCCGCTTCATCGACTTCCAAACTCGGTCCGAAATACTTTTGCATCAAAGAGCCGTATAAGTCTTTTAGCGTTTGAGCCGTCAGTCCCTCTCCCTTTTCAATTTTTTCATGAATTTGTTGTTCGAACTCAGCAAACATTGTTTGTAAAAACAATGTGCCCGTATAGTCCTCTAACCGTTGATTTAAGATTTTTATTTTTTCCTGCTTTGTTTTTGCCTGTTTGTACATCTCTTCAAATAACAGCGCTTCGTTTGTCGTTGAAGCCACTTCTGCAGTAAAGATCGGATAGCCGGCATTTAAGTACGGCTGCTGTTTATTTGAAAAGTACGTATGCGCAGCATGGCCAAGCTCATGAGCTAGCGTGTATACATCATCCATTGTTCCTTGGTAATTGAGCAAAATAAACGGATGCGTGTCATAGGCCCCCCATTGATAAGCGCCCGCCCGTTTTCCAGGCGTATGGTAGACATCGATCCACCGCTCGTTAAAGGCCGTTTTCAACATCTCATTGTATTCATCGCCAAGCGCGCCTAATCCTTCTAACGCGCGTTGCTTTGCTTTTTCAAACGGAATATACTCCTCCCCTCCCCGCGTAAATGGCACATACAAATCGTAGAGGCGTAGCTTGTCCAGCCGACCGACCTTCTTTTTAAGGTCAATATAGCGATGCAGTTCCGGTAAATGCTTGTTCACACTGTTAATTAAGTTATCGTAAACTGAGATCGGAATTTGATTCGATTCCAAACTTGCCTGACGCGATGTCGGATATTTTCTTACATCCGAATAGAAAACGTTTTTCTTAACTTCTGCCGTGAGCACTTGAGCAAATGTGTCCTGAAATTGTAGCATCGTTCGATAATAAGCATCATAGGCGCGCCTACGCACCTCGCGATTTTCACTTTTTATAAACGAAGCATAATTTGAAGGAGTAAGCGTCACATCTTTGCCGCTCTCATCTTTAATCGTGGGATACGTCATATCTTTTGTCAGCATCCCAAAAATACTGCCAGGCGCTTCTGCTAATACGCCGCTTCTAGCCAATACTTGCTCCATCTCCTTCGGCAAGGTATGATCCTTACTATCAATTTTCGCTTGGATCCACCGATGATAATCGGCTAATTTCGGATCCTTCAACAACGACTTCATTTTATCAACTGGGATCGCCAGTAACTCAGGTGTAAAAAAAGAAGTCTTTTCACTAATCTTAATCGCTACATCGCCCGCTTGAGCCACGAACTGTTGATATTCAGAATCTGCCTTGTTCGTATGAAAGGATAGGGTCGCATACGCATACGCCTTTTCAAATGTTCGGTTTAAATCTACGTACAGATCAATCGCATCCTTAAGCCGATCCGCGGTTCGGTCCAACTTTCCCGACATCTTAGATAATTTCTCGGCTAATTGTTCACTTTTTGCTAAATCTTCCTTCCACGCTTCCGGTGTCGAATAAAGATCTTCCATTCTCCATTTATACTGGGTTGGAATCTCCTCGCGCGTTTCATATTTAACAGCGGCCTCGATTTGCAAGGGGCTTCCAGTAAACACACAACTAAAGGCAAGTAAAACACTAACAAAGGTCATCCTTAGTTTTCGCAGAATTGATCTCTCCTTTCCCTTTAAATGTAGTAAATGGTATGATAATGAAGGATCAAGCTTAATTCAATGTAGGAGGATATACGTATGTCAAACACATTACCCCCTAAAACATGCACAATCGAAAGAATGGTTACGCATGAAGGCGATGTCAAACTTGTCATTGAAGGAAAAAAACTGGCCACAAGACGTAATGGTCGCTATGCAGATCCTGGTGAACCGTTTGAACTTGCGGGCAAAAAATTTGTCGTGACTGACGTGTACCGACAAACACTTGGCGAGATGACAGATCAGCATGCCCAAGCGGAAGGTTATGAAAACATGGAAGCCTACAAAAATCATATCCTTTCTCTTCATGAAGGAATGCCATTCTTACCGCACATGCGCGTTTGGGTCCACGAATTTAAAGAAGTAGAGTAAAACACAAAAATAGAGCCTTGCGCTCTATTTTTGTTTGTATTATGAACATTAAGTGGCTTTGTTATGAAACAAAATAAAAAAGAGTGACCCGATCGGTCACTCTAATCCAATGTGTTGTCCTCTAATTTGCTCTATAAAAACATGGAGTATACGGGCTGTTAATCCCCAGATAACATAGTCTTGATAACGGTAAAAATACTCGGCCATGTTGGCCTTTCTCCATTTATAATACTTTCCATTTGGAATCAATTCAAATGGAAAATCTGCTGGCGGACTTACTTCAATCGGCACATGGTACACTTCGGGCTCATACTCAAGTAAGTGTGATAGCGGCGCAATGAACACTTCCTCAACCTCATCAGGATGGGGGTGTAATGGAGCGCCGTCCTTCAACTGACAAAGAAACGGATAGATAATCGAGTGCGTGGTCACTAAAATATCTAGCGGTCCAATCATTACCATCTCATCAGCATGAATCCCCAATTCCTCACACGTTTCTCGAATCGCCGCCGATTCTTCGGAAAGATCGTTCGGCTCCATTCTTCCCCCTGGGAAACAAATTTCTCCGGGTTGGAAACGGAGGTTGCGCCCTCTCACTTGAAATAATACACCCAGTTCCCCATTCTGTTTGACTAAGGGAACCATTACTGCCGCTTTAGACACAGTATCAAGACCCATTACACTGGGCGCTCGATTCTCATACATCGACTTAATCTGTTGGATCACGGTCAGGCCCCCCAATTTACGTTTAATCTTCCTGTACCATATCTTATCATGGGTGGCCCTCCAGTCATAGTCTTATAGCTTAATAAAACAAGCGTCGGCGTCAACGTCAACTTCGATCAGTTCTTGTTCTTTCATCCAATCGATTACTGCAGCCCATGATTCCACCGATTGCGACCCAAACTTGGCTTCTCCGTTTGAAGTCATTAGCGGTAACAGTACGCTTAGACTTTCTTCTTCAACATCTTTTTCTAACGGGAAAGACGCATCCTGTCTTTCGAGCAGCTTATCTAATGCCTCATCAGCATTCGCTTGGACATACTCGAACCCTTTGGTCATAACTTCTACGAAATCCTTAACCAGATCCGCTTGCTCTTCCGCTAATTTTTCACTTGTTACCAACATTAATTCGTGATAATCCGGCACACCATATTCAACAGGGTTAAACGCGCGTACAGGATGACCATTTTTCTTTAACAATACTTGTTCATGATTGATGTAACCACCGCTAATTGCATCCGCGTTGCCAGATGTAATGGCTGGCATTAGATCCCAGTTCACATCAACGAGGTTTACTTTACTTGAATCCCCGCCATCCGTTTCGATAATCGTTTTCACCAACGCTTCGTTCATCGGAATCGCTGGATAACCGATTGTTTTTCCTTCTAAATCCTTTGGTGATTCCACATCGCTATCTTCTGGCGCCATCAGCCAGTTTAGTGGGTGACGTACGATCGGAGCTACGCCAACGACCGGGATGTTTTCCGCGCGAGCCATGACCACTTGCGGTTGATAGTTCATCGCAAAGTCAACATCGCCCGTTGCTACCATTTTTAAAGGATCTGTCGTATCAGCTGGGATTTTAATGTCAAGTTCTAACCCCTTCTCTTCAAAATACCCTTGGTCGATCCCCGCGTAAAGAATCGAGTGAACCGCATTCGGATACCAATCCAACATGATCGACACCTTTTTTAATTCCGTGGCTCCTCCGTTACCTTTCCCTTCTGTCGCTCCACCGTTAGATGGATTTGACCCGCATGCTCCTAGCGCCAACATACTGGATGCTAGGAGTACCATACCTAACTTCTTAAACATACAAATTCAACGCCTTTACATTTATTTTTTTTCTTCATAAAACCAGGGAATCGATTTCTTCTCGATCCATTGAATTGTATAAAACAAGACAAAACCTGCTATGGATAGTAAAAACACCGTAGCAAACAACAAATCAGCCTGTAAGTTATGAGAGGCTCGCCTGCTAAAAAAACCCAAACCCGCGCTTGCGCCTAGCCATTCTCCAATTGTTGCCCCGATCACACTCGCTGTCGCAGCTACTTTTAGCCCGGAGAAAAAAGCGGGTAACGCTTGGGGTATTTGGACTTTAAAAAAGATCTGTCTACTATTCGCTCCCATTGTTTTCATCAGATTAACCCACTCTTGATTGGTCGCCCGCAATCCATCAACCCCTCCAACGACAATCGGAAAAAAGGTGATCAAAATAGTAACGGCTACTTTTCCCCAAATCGAGTAACCAAACCACATGATCAAGATCGGCGATAAAGCAACAATTGGAATCGTCTGCGAAGCAATCACAATCGGATAAAGCACTCTTTCGCCGATTTCTGAAAAATGGATCAACATTGCCGCCCCGACCGCAATGACAATCGACAAAAACAAACCGAGAATAACTTCCCACAGCGTCACAGGCAAATGTGTAAACAAGAGTAGTTCCCAATGCTTTCCTAATGCCGCAAAAATGCGACTTGGCGGAGGTAAAATAAACACTGGCACATTCAACAGTCGGACAATCCCTTCCCACGCTAACCCAAACGCAACTGTGATGATGAGTAAGAGTCGACTATTTTTCATTGGTTTCCTTCTTAAATAACAACTCGGTTATTTTTGAACGCAGTTCAATAAATTCTTTCGTTAGATGAAGATTATTTGGCCTCGGTCGTTCAAACGGCACAACAATTTCTTGAAACGGGCCTGTCTGGCCTTTTTCCATGATAAAAATTCGATCCGACAAAAAGATTGCCTCTTCAATATCATGCGTAATCAAGAAGATCGAACGTCCCCATTCTTGCCACGTATCGGTCAACCACAGCTGCATTTCTCGACGCGTAAACGCGTCAAGGGCGCTAAATGGTTCATCTAACAATAGCAAGTGATGCCCGCCAAGCATCGCTCGCAAAAAGGAAACCCGCTGTCTCATACCTCCTGAAAGTTGGTCGGGAAAAGCTTGAGCAACGCCCTCCAAACCAAAGGAAGGAAGATATTCATGTACCTGCTGCTCCGCTTCCTTGATTCGAACACCCTGGATTTCCAATGGCAGAGCCGCGTTTTCTGTAATCGTTCGCCACGGCATTAGCATATCCTGTTGCGGCATCAAGCTCACATGTCCTAAGCGTTCGTTCGCTCCACCGTTAAACTCAATCTCTCCGCTGGTCGGTTGATAGAGCCCGGCCATCAATTTGACGACCGTGCTCTTTCCGCAACCGCTTAACCCAACCAAACTAACAAATTCGTTCTCTTTGATTTCACAATCATGCTGGGAGAGAATCGTGGTTCGCTCACGTTCCGAATCGTATGTGAATGATATATTATCGAACTTGAGTAACGTTGCCATTAGCCTTGATCTCCGCTGGCCAGTCATGTCCGTGGTATGCCATATCCCAGAACATATACTCAAATCGAGATGTGTTCAAGAAAATTTCTTCTAGAACAGCCAAGTCACGCTCAGGCTTTCCTTCACCCGCCCGATCGATAAAACCGATCAACCATTGGGCTAGATCGCCAAACTCCTTGGATGAATACGTTTTTACCCAATCACCATAAAATTCATGTTCAAGTGATTTTGGATTCGTTTCCGCCAAGCGCGCGCCAATTTCCCAGTAACCCCACGCGCATGGTAAGACTGCGGCAGCTATTTCTTCAATTGTGCCGCTATAGGCCACATGTAACATATAGTGCGTATACGCAATGTTGGTTGGTGTGCGGATCGTTGACTCTAACTCTTCATTTGAGATGCCAAAACGCGCCGCATATTTACGATGCAAATCCATCTCAAAGTGCAATGTCTCATGGAGCAACTTACTAAACCAGTTGGCTGTATCTAAATCACGCGCTTTTGCCGCTCCAAGAGCAAACATTTTCGTGTAGTCGACCAAGTATACATAGTCCTGCTTCATATAGAATTCGAATGCTTCACGATTTAACGTTCCGTCCCCTAGACCTCGCACAAACGGATGCGCATGCTTTTGTTCCCAAATCGGCTTTACCTTCTCATGTAATCTTTCTGAAAATCTCATTTTATTTATTGCTCCTTTCGGTATCACACCATTTTATAATAGATTCATGCCATGACATCTGTGGATTCACTCACCTAGAACAGCAAGATTATTCGAGGACTCTAATGGCAAATAAAGAAGCCGCAATCACCCCTTTCAAATCCGTAAATTCACGTTCATATATGCATCAAACAAGAAACGATTGAATAAAAAATGCCACTTTCACAAATTGAAAGTGGCAAGATACGCACATGCATCATGTATTTTCTCACCACTTCCCTTCGCTGTTTTTATACAGATCAGGTTCAAAGGGTCGGAATTATCATTCCATCTCAGACCTTCGGACTCCCCTAGTGGATCTATCTATTCAATTAATCTAGTAATTTCAAGACGATTACCCTAAAAATCGATGATAAAGCGTACGCGCCTCAGTAACATCTTTTGTGCCATGCACGAGAACTCTGCCATCTTGAAAAATCGCTAAACGGTGCGCGCCTGTTGATAACGATACGAGATATGGATTTTTTTCTATCTGGCCGTGAACAGCAAGTGATTGGGCCAATTGCTCCAGATCCCTTTGCATCGGAACAGGCGGACGAATTTGAACCGTATCCCTTCCGCACAGCACAGCTGTTTTCGTATGGTTTGCTTGGCTCAAAAACGGAAAACTTGGCTGTTTTCCGCAAGATGGACAATCATCTTTTTTTAATTTATCGACTCGAATCGTCGTGTGTTGATTCGTCCATAAATCAAAAGACAGTAACGTGGGACGAACCGCATCAAAGTCTTCTACTAATATTTTCATCGCTTCTACCGTTTGATAGGCGACAACCATTTGCACATTCGGACTAATGATTCCCGCAGTATCGCACGTCGCTCCGCCCATCGGCACACTTTCTAGCAAACAAGACAAGCACGGTGTTTGTCCCGGCAGAATCGTATACGTTAAACCATAACTTCCAATGACAGCGCCATAAATCCAAGGAATTCGATACTTTTGCGCCGCGTCATTAATCAATAAACGTATATCAAAATTGTCTGTGGCATCCATGATTAAATCAACGCCTTCGACAAGCTCATCAATCTCTTCCGTGGTTACGTCGGTAACTTTAGCGATAATCTCCACTTCCGAATTCACTGCGCTCAATCGATTGTAAGCCGCAATTGCTTTTGGCATCCGCTCAGTTGCGTCTTGCTCTGTATAAAGCTGCTGCCGTTGCAGGTTGCTCCACTCTACATAGTCCCGATCGACAATCGTCAATTTTCCGACGCCTGCCCGAACGAGCGTTTCAGAGGCTCCTGTCCCTAACGCGCCCGCTCCGATCATAAGGACATGCTTCTGAGATAACTTACGCTGTCCTTCTTTACCAATGGGTTGAAATAATTCTTGCCGTGAATACCGATCGCTCAAATTGTGCTCAACCCTTCCAGTGGACTACTCGCAGAAGCATATCTTTTTCTTGGGATTCGCCCAGCTTCATATCCAAGTCGTCCCGCTTCAATTGCTAGTTTCATCGCTTTTGCCATTTTCACTGGATCTTTTGCCCCGGCCACTGCTGTATTCAGCAACACACCATCAGCTCCCATTTCCATCGCGATTGCCGCATCAGAAGGCGAACCAATCCCGGCGTCAACGATAATCGGCACAGTCGCTTGCTCAATGATAAAACTTAAGTTTAGCGGGTTTATGATCCCCTGACCAGAACCGATTGGCGACGCGCCAGGCATAACCGCATGGACCCCAAGCTCTTGTAACCTTTTTGCCAACAAGACATCGTCTGAAGTGTAGGGCAATACCGTAAACCCTTCCTCTAATAAAATCTCAGAGGCCTTCAACGTTTCGATTGGATCAGGCAGCAAGGTCTTTTCATCACCGATGATTTCGACTTTAATCATGTCGCACAATCCCGATGCCCTCGCTAACTTAGCAATACGCACCGCTTCCTCCGCAGTAGAAGCGCCCGCAGTATTCGGCAACAAGGTATAGTTATTCACGTCCAACATCTCTAAAAAGTTAGGCTGACTAGGTTCATATATGTTCATTCGGCGGACCGCAAATGTGAGAATCTGAGATTCTGAAACATCTACCGCTTCCTTTTGAATTTCAAAACTTTCAAACTTCCCTGTGCCTAACAGCAATCTAGAATTAAATTCATAGGGTCCAATGGTTAACATGTTCATCCGCCTCCCACAAAGTGTACAATCTCAATTCGGTCACCATTCGTCAATCGTGTTTTAGCATGTTGATCTTTTTCAAGTATGCTCGCATTCACTTCAACAATGACCACTTTTTCTCCAAGCTCAAAATGCTGGAGTAAATCAGAGATGAATTCTAGAGAATCAGGAACTTCAATTTGATCTCCGTTAATGACTAAGTTCATAAAAATCTCCACCTCCAGGCCTTTAATTTTAGTATAATTTAATTTTAGTATAATCTATTACGCTTTAATATCGCCACGCCCAGGTTCCCTCAAGTTCGCCCAGACAACACGACCCATCGGAATACCTTCTTGATAAATCTACGACATCAACGCTGCATCCGTAATGCCAGCGCGTATTGCTCAGCAACCGCAGTAGGATCAACATGGTCGAGGATCCCCGACATAACCGCGATCCCCGCCGCTCCCGCTTGCAACACAAGCGGGACGTTTATCGGACTGATGCCGCCAATTGCAATAACAGGGATACGGACACTATTAACAACACTAGCTAATGCTTCAATCCCGCGCCCTTCTAGGCCTTGCTTTGATCCGCTTTCAAAAATGTGGCCATAGATCACATAATCCGCCTGTTGTCGTTCCATTTCCATTGCTTCTTGTTCAGAATGGACCGAACACCCGATCCGAAGTTGCGGAAACCTCTGTCTGACAAATTGTGGCTCCAAGCTGTGATATGCGAGTTGGACGCCGCTTACATTCGCGGCTAAAGCGAGATCGACGCGATCGTTAACGACAATCTTCTCTTTTGGAATGCCTAATTTGAGAAGAATTTGAATTCCATCCCAAATCTCCTTTGCCGATTTCGCTTTCTCACGCAAATGAAAATGAGTAACAAACGACTGGACTTCAGCCGCGATTTTTGCAAATTGGGTAAGAGTCTTCTTCCCATCACTAATTAAGTGAAGCTCTGGACCTGACATCTATCTATCACTCCATAGCAAATAAGAAGCCACTTTCAGTTTATTACAGTAGAAAGTGGCTAGATATTCGTATTCGTTGAACGATCCACTTCCCTTCGCTGGTGTTACCCAGATCAGGTTCAAAGGGTCGGAATAAATCATCCATCTCAGCTAAGACTGCTCGTCCATAGCTCCCCCAGTGATATGTTATTTTCGGATCTTTTAGTACTTTTATCTTAAACATGATTTTTTCGCTTGTCAACATCCTAATACGTAACATTTACCTCGTCCTCGCTCGAATCGTTCACTTTTTCTTAACAATCAGGAAGAAAATGAGGTGAACCAAAAGCGTAACTAATGTGATCCAAAAAGCGGTCAACGTCGGACCATTCCAACGAAAAGCCAACCAATAAAATCCGAGGACATGAAGGGTTATGAATAGAGGGACAACAAGCTTAAACTGCCATTTACGCGTCTTGTGCCGAAAATCATTCATCCCTCGTAAAGCGCCAAGCGCACCGCCGCAAGCCGTCAGCAAAAACAAAGTCGCTTCTGGTATTCGCCAACGGCCGCGACGAGCGCGACGCTTATCCAATCCAAAACAAAAATAAGTGACAATATTAAGGACAAACCAATAACCGCTAACCCACTTCAACCAGCTCATTAGCCGCCGATATGGGACATCTCGATCTTTTCTCGTTGATTCAGTTCAGTTGTATTCGTTAACCGAATTTCGGAGTATCGATCGCCGCGATTTTCCCAAACGTCAACAATCATTTGACGCAACTGTTGATCATTGATCCCTTCGCGTAACGGTTCACGCAAATTCGTTCCTTCAGACGCAAACAAACATGTGTAGATCTTACCTTCAGCGGAAATCCTCATTCGGGTGCAAGTCGAACAAAACGCTTGCGTGACTGAAGAAATCAAACCGATTTCCTTCGTCGTTCCTCTATATCGATAACGGGAGGCGACTTCGCCGTAATAATTGGGGTCGATTGGTTCTAGTGGTAATTCACGGTCAATCGCTTCAATAATTTGTCGACTGGGCACAACCTGATCGAGCTGCCAGCCATTACTGTTTCCTACGTCCATAAATTCGATAAAGCGAAGCGTATGTCCCTTTTCATAAAAGTATTTGGCCATTGGGACAACATCTTGTTCATTGACCCCTTTTTGCACAACCATATTAATTTTCACGCCAAGCCCTTCGCTAGCCGCCGCTTCGATCCCTTCGAGCACGCGGGTAACCGAAATTCCTCTTCCGTTCATTTTACCAAACCGTTCTTCATCTAAACTATCTAGACTGACCGTCACGCGATGTAGTCCCGCCTTTTTCAAAGCCTGGGCTTGCTGCGCGAGCAACGAGCCGTTGGTGGTCATAGCAATGTCCCGAATTCCCTCTACTTTGCTGATCATTTCAATAAATTCCGGGAGGTCTTTACGCATCAACGGTTCCCCGCCTGTAATACGTAACTTATCTACTCCTAACGAAGCAAAAACACGCGTAACTCTTGTCATCTCTTCAAAGCTTAACAATTTCTGCCTTGGCAAAAACGCAAAGTCTGGTCCAAATAATTCAGCTGGCATACAGTACTGACAACGAAAGTTACAACGATCTGTAACAGAAATTCGCAAATCCTTCAGCGGTCGACCTAATGTATCGACAATGCCGTTATTTAAAAATTGGGACACTTCTTTCTCACCTCTCCACAAGGTCATTCTAGTAGTTACCTTCTCTATCTCTATTTTAACTCTATTCCTGATGATAATGGAAGTAAAAAGCGCTCAACACTATATAATAGGAAGTAATAGGAAGTTTATCACCAAAAAAGGAAAAAGAAGGAGCGTGAATGCTCCTTCCTTCACTAGTTATCCGCGCTAAAATAACGCGCTTGCGGGTGCGAAAACACCATCGCAGAAACAGACGCCTCTGGTTCCATCATCGAACCTTCCGTTAATTCCACACCGATTTGACTCGGATCCAACAAACGGAATAGCTGTTCTTGATCGTCCAAATTAGGACAGGCCGGATATCCAAAGGACACGCGAATCCCATGATAGCGGGCGCCAAACCGATCTGCCATTGTCATCTCGAGCGGATCTGGGAAGCCCCAACTATCGCGGATGATATGATGCAATCTTTCCGCAAAAGCTTCGGATAATTCTAATGCGACTGACTGTACCGCGTGCGATTTAACATACTCGCCTTGCTCCTTATACCGTTCGGAGATCTCGCGGATTCCTTTCCCTGCGGTAACGACCAAGAACGCAACATAGTCCATGACTCCACTGTCGATCGGTTTTACAAAGTCTGCTAAGCACAGGTAAGGAGCCCGTGGTTGACGAGGAAAAGAAAACCGCTCCAGTTCTTTCGAATGGTCGTTCGGATCGTAAATAATGACGTCATTGCCATCCGCTTGAGCAGGGAAAAATCGGTATACTCCACTCGCTTCAATGGTCCCTTTCTGTTTTCCTTCCAGCAACAGCGTATCAATCACTTCTTTTAATTCAAGCGTTTTTGGATCTTGTTCTTCAATCAATTTGTTCACGTTGCCGCGAAGCCCCATGTGCTTTCCGAGCAACATCCGCCAATTAATATACGGTTCTAAATGGGTAAGCGGATAATTTCGAAGCACATGCGGCTCGAAATCAGGAGCCTCATAAATGGGCAATGTTCGATCGATATCCGAGATTTTCGGCTGACCATCATCGCTAGCGCTCTTCTCTTCTTTCGCCGCTTCCTCTTCTTTCAGATCGTTTAACTGCCTATCACGCAATTCATCGACTAACTTTTGTCGTCCTTCTGAATCCATGATTTGATTGGCTAAATCAAGTCCACGCATCGCGTCCCGCGCATATACGACCAACCCATCATACTCGGGTGATATTCGGTTTTCAGTGAATTTTCGAGATAAAGCAGCGCCTCCGACTAAAATTGGAACATCGATCCCCGCCGCCTTCAAGTCTTGAGCCGTTGTGACCATTTGGTGAGCTGATTTTACGAGCAACCCTGACAAACCGATCGCATCCGCTTCGGTTTCTCGATAGGCGCGAATCAAATCTTCCGGTGGAACTTTAATTCCCAAATTAACAATTTCATATCCGTTATTGGACAAAATGATTTCAACTAAATTTTTCCCAATATCGTGAACGTCCCCTTTGACCGTCGCCAAAATGATCTTTCCTTTGGTCGATGAACTCGCCTTTTCCATAAAGGGTTCAAGGTGGGAAACGGAGGTTTTCATCACTTCAGCGCTTTGCAGCACTTCCGCCACAATCAGCTCATTGTTATTGAAAAGACGCCCGACTTCACTCATTCCATTCATCAACGGTCCGTTGATAATTTCTAACGGCGGATATTTTTGAAGCGCTTCGTCTAAGTCTTTGATCAGCCCGTCTTTTGAGCCTTCGACGACATATTGCGCTAACCGCTCCTCTAACGTCAAATTAGAAATTTCTATTTTCTTCTCTACCTTCTTTTCCCGGTAGAAGGCAGTAAACGTAGCAAGCGTTTCGTCCGTTGTGTCAAACAAAAGCTCTTCTGACATTTGACGCTCTTCCGCCGGTATCGAAGCAAACCGCTCGAGTTTCTCGGTATTAACGATAGCATAATCCAATCCCGCTCTTGTACAGTGGTACAAATAGATCGCGTTTAGCACTTCGCGACCAGCAGGCGGCAGACCAAATGACACGTTGCTCACACCTAAGATCGTTTGACATTCAGGCATGGCCTCTTTGATCATTCGAATCCCTTCGACGGTTTCTTTCGCTGATCCAATGTACGACTCATCACCTGTTCCAACTGGGAAAACGAGCGGGTCAAAAATAAGGTCACGCGGATCGAGACCGTACTTATTCACCAACAGATCGTAGGAACGCTGCGCCACTTCCAACTTACGCTCACGCGTCACCGCCATCCCCGTTTCATCGATCGTTCCAACAACAACGGCCGCTCCATAGGTTTTAACCAACGGGGCTACCTGTTCAAAGCGCTCCTCCCCGTCTTCCAGGTTAATCGAGTTGATGATCGCTTTTCCTTGTGAAAATTTCAAAGCAAGTTCAATTACTTCGTGGTCAGTTGAGTCAATCATCAGCGGGACTTTCACCTTTTTAACGACATAGTCCAAAAACTTACTCATATCTTCCGCTTCGTCTCGATCAGGGTCCGCTAAACAAACGTCGATAATATGAGCCCCTTTTCGAACTTGGCCGCGAGCAATCTCGGAAGCTTCCTCGTACTTTTCTTCTTTAATTAAGTTTTTAAACTTTCTAGAGCCGATCACGTTCGTTCGCTCCCCGACAAACAACGGTCGGTTGTCCTCTTCCAAATAAACCGGTTCGATTCCTGACACAACATGACCGTGCGGTTCAGCTTCCGTCCTCGGTTTGTAATCCTTTAATTTTTCAGCTAATACCCGAATGTGTTCTGGCGTTGTACCGCAACAGCCACCGGCGATATTCAACCAACCTTGTTTTGCAAAATCCGCCAACTTGGTTGCCAGCGCTTCCGGTGATTCGTGGTAATGCCCGTTTTCGTCAGGCAACCCCGCGTTCGGATAACAGCTCACCCCACACTGGGCCAATTCGGAAACGGTTCGGATATGGTCTCGCATGAACTCCGGACCTGTAGCGCAGTTTAGACCAACGGAAAGCGGTTTTAAATGTTCTAACGAAATATAAAACGCTTCGATGTTTTGCCCCGCAAGCGTTGTTCCCATCGGCTCGATCGTCCCCGAGATCATCACAGGCAGTTCTTTTTCAAGTTCTTTGAATGATTCTTTAATCCCGATGCTGGCTGCTTTAACGTTCAACATATCTTGAGCCGTTTCAAGCAGCAAGAGGTCTACCCCGCCTTGAATTAGAGCCCTGGCCTGTGATCGGTACGATTCAACCAATTCATCAAAAGTAACGCCGCCCGTTACAGATAACGTTTTCGTCGTCGGACCCATCGCGCCCGCAACAAAACGTGGCCACTCTGGCGTCGAGTATGCGTCAACCGCTTCTCTCGCAATTCGAGCCGCGGCTATATTAATTTCCTCATCATATTCTTCAAGATCATATTCAGCTAAAACAACCGTTGCTGATCCGAATGTATTCGTTGAGATGATGTCTGCGCCCGCTGCCAAATACTCTTTGTGGATCTGTAAAATAACATCCGGACGGGTGATATTAAGGTTCTCGTTACAGCCATCTAGCTCTTCTCCACCGAAATCCTCCTCGGTGAGATTCGCTTGCTGAAGCATTGTCCCCATCGCCCCATCAAGAATTAAGATCTTTTTCTCCATCTGTCGCTTCAAACTTTGCTCAGACAATTCCTTCCACTCCCTCCACCTACTCATTGTAATCTGTCTTTTTACATAGTGTACCAGATACAATGCTAGTACTGTCTGTTTTTAACGGTTTACAAATAAAAAACTCCTTCGTATAAGAAGGAGTGATTTGTCTACGTCTTCTTATCTTTCAGAACCTTCGACCGTCGTTCTGCTGGAATTAGCACCTGCTAGTATCCTAACGGTTGCTGGGCTTCAAAGGGCCAGTCCCTCCACCTCTCTAGATAAGTCAAGTTTAATTGTTAGTAGTACACTATCATTGAAAATATATATTGTCAATATAACGATGTTCGAAACAGTTCGGTGCGCTGCTGGAAAAAAGATAGACGGGGATCAGGGGGGCAGCAGACATAGTTATGGAATGTTGTTGATGAAAAAGAAGAGATTGGCGCGCAGCTCTTTATTTCCATAGTTATTTAAATTTGTGGATGGACAAACTAACTTGTTTAAGTTAAGATAGGAACAGGTGTTCCCTATTGGGTTAAAAGGAGGATTCCACATGCTTCAAAAACGCGACTTTTTTGTCAATCAAAATGTCCGCCTCGAACGTCTCCAACAGCATTTTAATCGTTTTAAAAAAGAAGAAACTTGCAGACATGTCCTC
Organism: Ammoniphilus oxalaticus; assembly: GCF_003609605.1. Classification (NCBI taxonomy): domain Bacteria; kingdom Bacillati; phylum Bacillota; class Bacilli; order Caryophanales; family Paenibacillaceae; genus Ammoniphilus; species Ammoniphilus oxalaticus. The sequence goes on from NZ_MCHY01000011.1 coordinate 106,375, forward strand.
AATCAACTCATTATTTTTAAGCAAAAACAACAACACAAATGTCCGCATTGCGCAAGCGTAACAGTTGTTCGTTACGGGAAATACCGTGATCGCCAACGCTACAAATGCAAGGAGTGCTGTAGAACTTTTAATGATTTAACCAATACCCCTCTACACTACACCCATTCACCTTATAAATGGATTCAATTTATCTATAGCCTTATTTGCAAACAAACATTGGCTTTTTCATCTTCAGATGTAGATATCTGCTATTCTACTGCTTATTTCTGGCGGCATAAAATCATTCATGCTTTAGCCCACGTCAACCCCGATCCGAAACAAACGATCCTAATCCACTCTAAATACCCGTATCTCTGTGTCCGCCAACACCCACCACAGCTGATTGGAGATTCAGAGGATGGACTCAAATTTACTAATTGGATCCAATCATTTCAATGGATCGCAAGAAGGTTTGTTGACCGCTATCTCGCTTGGTTCCAATTTCTCGAAAAACTAGACACGGATTCGGACCTGGACAAAATTAAATTTATGCTATTTTCGGCATGTTCCCAACCGCTTCTTCAAACATACAACACTATTAAAATTAAATCTCCTTTTTAGATAAAATGACCGATCAACAACATTCGATAGCTATACGAAAATATTTAAGATTATAACCCGCCTCTCATATGCATTAATACCATTCCAAACGTGATTAAAAAAGGACTACCCATTGGCAGCCCCTTTCATCAATCGCGCTTTTTATAAAGTAAAGTTCATGACCCGAGACCAGATTCCTTTTTTCTTCTTCTCTCTCTCTTCTCGAATCTTACCGAGATTATCCATCAGTTCTTGATCCCGTTTTGCGATTTCAACCTCTTGCATCCTTGTTTTTAAATCCGCAATTTCATGTTGTAGTAATTCTATCGTTTGCTTCATCTCCTCAATCATTTTGGAATCTATCGCAAGATCCCCGACCGAGATGCCGGCTTGGATTAAAGAATGCTCAGCTTGTCCAAATTTTTCGCCTAATCCTTCACGAATATCATGTTGATCTAAGCCATTATCCCTTGCTTCTTGTATAAATTGAAAAACAACTAATGCGTCCTTTTTAAACCGAACCTGTTTTCCCTCGATATCCATCGGAACAAACTGGTAAAACTGATCCTTCCAGCTACGAACACTTTGCCACGTCGTATTCAATTCCTTTGCCATATCTTTTAAGGAGTACCACTGTTCCGCCAAACTACTCATCCTTTCCAGAAGATTCTAAATCTATTCTAGCAAAGATGTTGCGAGAATTATGTCAGATAGTGGATAACACTTGTGTAAGAAATTGTTCGCTATTGTCGGATCAATGTCATTCTCCCCATTCTCATTGCCGCATCCATCACAATCGGAGCGATTTCTCGCATTTTTTCCTCTGTTAGACGAGAAACTGGTCCTGAAACAGATAAGACCCCGAGCAGTTGCCTGTGACGATCAAAAATCGGAGCCGCAACAGCGCTCGTTCCTGATTCCCGTTCTTCCAGACTCGTCGCATAGCCATCGCGACTGATCCGCTCCAGTTGTTGGCGATACCGGTTCAAATCAACCAACTCCGGCCAACCTGGATCTCTTAAGATATAATTTTGAGTTTCTAAATCGGAAAATGCAACTAGCGCTTTGCCCGATGCTCCGACAGACAAAGGCAATCTGATTCCAATACGAGCGACGCGACGAATCGGGTGGTTGCTTTCAATCGCTTGGATCCTGATCCGCTCCCTTTCATCACGCACATATAAACTAATCGTCTCTCCTAGCGCGTCACGCAACTTTCGCATATCAGGATAAAATAGTTGGGCCGGATCATCTTCATGGACCAGGTTTGACGATAATTCCCATAAACTTAATCCTAGTCGGTATCGATCTGACAATGGGTCGCGACGCAAGAAGCCTTTTCCCTCCAATGACGCTAGTAATCGGTGGACTGTACTTTTATTCAAAGACACCTTGACGGCAATCTCTGTTAGACTCAATTCACTTTCTTCGGTAAAACAAAGCAGGATATCTAATGCGCGCTCAACCGCGCGAACCGTTAACTTTTTATCCCCCACCTTGCGCGCCTCCTTAATTGTTTCATTCTATGAAACTAAGTTTTAACTGATAACATTATAGGCTAGCCGCTGTTCTTCGTAAATATTAACAACAAAAATAGGTGTCACTGTGTGAGACAAAAGCAAATCACTATGTACGGCTGGAAAATCAAAGTGTATAATGTTAATTAGATAATCTAGGTTCCATTAGGTGAAACCCAATTCTAAAAATAACAAATTTCATCTATTTGCCTGAGAAGGAGGATACAACATGTCAAACAATAATCATTTTAGCGCTAAGGCAGAACTAAAAGTCGGCGGTAAATCTTACACCTACTTTTCCTTAGCTGATCTAGAAAAACTTGGACCTGTGTCCAAGTTACCGTATTCAATGAAAGTTCTTCTCGAAGCTGCTGTGCGTCAGTTCGATGGAAAAGCAATTACAGAAGAACACGTAAACAAACTTGCCAATTGGACAGCTTCCCGCGATACAAATCAAGAGGTGCCATTCAAGCCCGCGCGAATCGTACTTCAAGACTTTACGGGAGTCCCGGCAGTCGTCGATTTAGCAGCGATGCGCGCGACAATGGATCGAATGGGCGGAGATGTTTCCAAAATTAATCCGCTTGTGCCTGTTGACCTCGTCATCGACCACTCCGTAATGGTGGACAACTTTGGAAGTGACGATGCTTTGGAGTTAAATGAAAAGATCGAATTTGAGCGAAACGCTGAACGGTATCGCTTCCTGCGTTGGGCGCAAACTGGTTTTGATAACTTCCGCGCGATTCCGCCATCCACGGGGATTATCCACCAAGTGAACTTAGAGTACTTGGCTTCGGTGGCAGCAACGAAAGAGGTAGACGGAGAAACACACGTTTTCCCTGATTCCCTAGTTGGAACCGACTCGCATACAACGATGATTAATGGGCTTGGTATCGTTGGTTGGGGGGTTGGCGGAATTGAGGCCGAAGCAGGAATGCTTGGTCAACCTCTATATTTTATTACGCCTGAGGTCGTTGGTTTCAAATTAACGGGAACTCTTGCGGAAGGAGCAACCGCGACAGACCTTGCCTTGACAGTGACAAACTTACTTCGAACAAAAGGCGTCGTTGGGAAGTTTGTAGAGTTCTTCGGACCCGGTGTTAGCGAGATGAGTTTAGCGGACCGCGCCACTGTCGCTAACATGTCCCCTGAATACGGAGCAACCGTTGGATTTTTCCCTGTTGATGCGGAAACGTTAAATTACTTGCGTTTAACCGGACGCAGCGAGGAACAAATCGAGTTAGTTGAATCATACTACAAGGCGCAAGGCATGTTCCTAGAGCCAGATAGTCCTGAGCCAACGTATTCTGAAGTCGTTGAACTGGACCTTTCCACTGTGACTCCTTCTTTGGCTGGACCGAAGCGTCCGCAGGATCGAGTAGACTTGACCGAAATGAAGCAATCATTCAACCAGGTCGCGCGTGATCCGATTGAAAAAGGCGGTTATGGTTTGTCTAATGATGATCTGAAAAAAGAAGTGGCTTTACAACATCCGAACGGCGAAAAAACTTCCTTAAAGAATGGCGCTGTCGTCTTGACCGCTATTACGAGTTGCACAAACACATCCAACCCAAGCGTACTGATCGGCGCCGGATTGGTTGCAAAGAAAGCAATTGAAAAAGGGTTGAAAAAACCTGCCTATGTAAAAACTTCATTAACGCCTGGTTCACGGGTCGTTACAGATTATTTAGTGGAAGCTGGATTGCTTGATCCTTTAGAACAGCTTGGTTTCCACGTGGCTGGTTATGGTTGCGCGACTTGTATCGGAAACTCCGGTCCTCTTCCAGGCGAAGTGAGCAAAGCGATCGATGAAGAAGATTTGACTGTTGCCGCTGTTCTATCTGGTAACCGAAACTTTGAAGGACGCATTCATGCCGAAGTCAAGGCAAATTACCTTGCATCCCCACCGCTTGTGATCGCCTATGCGCTTGCTGGAACGGTAGATATCGATTTGGTAAATGAACCGATCGGCTTTGATACGAACGATCAGCCTGTTTATTTGAAAGACATCTGGCCTACTTCTATAGAAATTGACGAAGCGTTAAGTAAGGCTGTCCGCCCAGAATTGTTCCGAAAACGTTATAAAGACGTATTTAACGCGAATCAACGATGGAACGAAGTCAACGCGCCAGAAGGCGAGCTCTATGAATGGGATCCTCAATCGACTTATATCGCAGAACCCCCATTTTTCAAAGAGTTATCTACGGAACTAGCTGATATTTCGGATATCAAAGGAGCTCGCGCCCTAGCGCTGTTTGGGGACTCTGTTACAACAGACCACATTTCTCCAGCAGGTAGCATTAGCGCGGACAGTCCAGCTGGTCGTTATTTACAAGACAAAGGGGTCAAACGGGAAGATTTCAACTCTTACGGCTCCCGACGCGGTAACCACGAAGTGATGATGCGCGGCGCGTTTGCAAACATTCGAATCCGTAATCAAATGGCGCCAGGCACAGAAGGCGGTTTTACAAAGTACTTGCCAACAGGAGATGTGATGTCGATTTATGATGCGTCTCTGAAATATCAAGAGGATAAAACACCGCTTGTTGTTATCGCTGGTAAAGAATACGGGACAGGAAGTTCGCGTGACTGGGCTGCCAAAGGACCATTACTACTCGGAGTAAAAGCGGTTATTGTGGAAAGTTTTGAACGGATTCACCGTAGCAACTTGGTTGGGATGGGAATTCTGCCCCTGCAATTTGTTGATGGGACAAGCGCCCAGTCGGTCGGAATTACTGGAACAGAAACTTTTGACATTATCGGATTAAACAATCAGATTAAACCGAGTCAAAAACTAAAAGTAAAAGCAACTCGCGAAGATGGAAGTAGCTTTGAATTTGATGTAATTGCCCGATTAGATAGCAGTGTAGATATCGAATACTACCGCAATGGCGGTATTTTGCAGACGGTTTTACGTCAATTAGCAAAATAAAAAAGAATAATATAAAAAAGAAGAACCAGCAAGCGATCGTTCGCCATGCTGGTTCTTCTTTTTCAATTTATCGATTGTATGCGAATGCCTTGCGCCTCTAACGATTGACGAATAGTTTGAGCAAGGCTCAAAGCCTGCGCCCCGTCTCCGTGAATACAGATCGTATCTGCCCGTAATTCAACATCCTTTCCTTGGACAGAACGAACCTTCCCCTCCTTAACTAGGCGTATCACTTGCTTAGCAGCTTGTTGATCATCAGTAATCAAACTGTCTGCTTCTTGCCTGGATGTGAGCATTCCATTTTCCTGATACGTTCGATCTGCAAAAACTTCATGGGCAACTTGTAGCCCAATCTGGTCTCCTGCTTTCACCAATTCACTTCCTGATAAACCAAATAAAACGAGTTGCGGATCTATTCTATATACGGCTTTAGCGATTGACATTGCTAACCCCTTATCCGCTGCGGCCATATTGTATAAAGCGCCGTGCGGTTTAACATGTCGTAATATGCCCCCCTCCGCCCGAACGAAACCTGCCAACGCGCCAATCTGATAAACGACAAGATCATAAGCCTCTTCAGGTGATATCGCTATATTTCTCCTGCCGAAACCGACTAAATCAGGCAAGCTTGGATGAGCCCCTATTGCGATATCATTAGCCAAGGCCAGCTTTACAGCGCGACGCATCGTTGTCGGGTCACCCGCATGAAATCCGCAAGCAATGTTTGCAGATGTAACAATCTTCATGATCTCTTCATCATTTCCCATTTGATAAGGACCAAAACCTTCTCCTAAATCACTATTCAAATCAATGTTAACCAACGCGCTCCGTCCCTCCCGCAAGTAATCTTGGTATCATTAGTTTCAAGATCTTCATTGATCTTCCACGCTCTAACCAGCAACGTTGCGCCTCCTCTAAACTAACCTCTCGGAAATAAATGTGATCCCCTGGTTTTAATTGAGCGACGATCGGTAGATCAACTGTGATTACATAGCCAATTTTCGGATAACCGCCAACTGTCTGACGATCCGCTAATAACAAAATGGGCTCTCCACTAGGCGGAACCTGAATCGTACCGTTAGTAACCGGTTCCGATAGCATTTCTAAAGGGGATTTTAATTTTAGATTTGCGCCCGAAAGTCTGTACCCCATCCGATCCGATTGCGGATTAATTTGAAAGGACTGTAAAAAAAATTGCCGCTGACTTTCCTCTGTAAAGGATTCAAACTGTGGTCCTCGAATGATTCGAATTAAAGGTTTAGACTGATAAGCCATAAATTGTTCATATGCGATGGCCCAGTTCACCGTTTCAAACTGTTTTACTCCAACCCAATCAACTTCATCGTAATTCGTTATACGCGGTTTCACTTGAAGACAGTCACCCTTCTGTAATGAACGGCCTTCAAATCCGCCTAACGCAGCTCGCAAATACGTACTACGGCTCCCAAGTGTCTCTCTCAGAGCGAGTCCGCCGCCTACGGCGAGGTAAGCCCGACAACCTAATTTCGGCTGACCAAATTGAAGAATGCTGCCCTTTTTCACCCAAACTGGGCGCCAAAGGGGAACGGATCGTTGATTAATCGTTGGCTGAAGATTGGCTCCACAAATCGCAATCAGGTGATCTTTCTGAAATTGAAGTGTTGGCCCCAACATGGTGATCTCAAGCGCAGCTTCATTTTCTCGATTACCAACGAGCAGGTTCGCAATACTAAAGGCGATCGAATCCATTGCGCCGCTGACGATAACACCATACTTTTGATATCCAACCCTTCCTAAGTCCTGAACCGTTGTTAATAAACCCCCATCGATGACTTTTAAACTCATTTTTCGTTCACCTTTAATCGCTCATACTGTTCCCGATCAATCCTGCGAAATCGTACACGATCACCTGCTTGGAGCAAGCTGGGTTGGCGCTGATCAGGGCAAAAAAGCCTTAAAGGGGTTCGCCCAATAAGTTGCCAGCCTCCTGGGCTTGCGATTGGATATATACCTGTCTGTTCTCCGCCGATCCCAACGCTGCCCGCGGGAATGACCAGACGAGGGGATTTTTTTCGGGGAGTAGCTATACGGGGATCCAGTCCGCCAAGGTACGGGAACCCAGGAGAAAAACCAACCAAAAAAACGAGATACTCACATTCTGTGTGAATTTGAATGAGTTCATCAATATCCAACCGATGAAATGCAGCCACTTCTTTTAGATCCGGTCCAAATTCAAAATCGTAGCAAACAGGGATCTCCACGGTTCGAGCCTTGGAAACAGCGCATAATTCTAACATTTTTAGTCTATCCTTAAGCAAACTTACTACGATTAAATGAGGGGACCCCGTTTTCTCACCTTGCTTCTGTTCACTCTGATGGTAATCAAAAACAATCATTGGATCGTAAAAAACAGCTACACTTGAATAACCAGGCACACACTCGATCCACCCGGAGAATGGCTCCTGTTCTAACGCATTCATAAAAAGTGTCACTCGTTGCTGAATACGCTCATCGATCTCCAGCCCAAAGCGAATTAGTACGGCTGAATCACCTAAAGCCGAAAATTCAACTTGCTTCATAGAAGTGTCCCCCCAAATAAAAAAGAAATGCGTCTCCTAGGTCATAAAGCAACCTCCAAGACGCATTTTGTATACGCTTTAATTTAACTGCTTACTACAGCTTCATATCCCGCTTCAACAACATCCATCCGACCTGTGTCTGGGTCCATGATTAAACCGTGAACAGGAATATTTGCAAGTAATGGATGGTTTCGAATAATCTTGACACCGTTTTTAACGGTTTCTTCTACGGAATCAAAACCACGTAACCAGCTTTTCAAATCGATTCCAGATGCTTCAATCGTGTTTAATGTATCTTGTGTGATCCCATTCTTCTTCATGTTATCAATCATCACACTCGAATTCACTTTCCCCATACCGCAGTCATGATGACCTACAAGAAAAATTTCTTTTGCTCCTAACTCATAAACGCTAACGAGGATACTGCGCATCACACTACCAAAAGCATGTGAAACAATGGCCCCGCCAGTCTTTAACAGTATTACATCGCCATTTTTTATATCCATACTTGCAGGCAGTAATTCTACTAACCTTGTATCCATACAACTAATTACAACATACTTTTTGTTAGGCAGTTTATTTGTTAAATAAGGCACGAACCTGTCTTCATCCACAAACGCGCGATTATACTCTAGAATTGAATCTAATAAATTCATGATTCCACCACCATTTGTTTCACATATTTTTGATCTTGCAATGAATACTGAACGAATATTTATAGATTGAACGCTCTTTCTGATAGCATTTACTTCTATTCGGTCGGGCGCGCAATCATCACTTTTTTACCTCACGAAAACGATTGCAACGGATTTTAAGGTTTCATTGCATTATACACTACTTTCATTTGACTGACAATAGAAAGCAGGAAGCTCTTTTTGAGACACCATAAGAAAAATAATAATTAATTCCACATTTGAAAATACATTTTTTGACTGCTTTAAAAAATGAGAGCAGATCTCTTTTTCAGATCGGCTCTCATTTCATGGTGTAAGGTTTATTGTTCTGTTTTGTCTTGAACGTATCCCCATGATACGTTCAATTAAGTTAGGTTTATGAAGTTTTATCAAACCAAGAGCAGGCTTAATTTAAACCGCTCAGTCTTGGTCCATCTTAGCCACTTAAAAACCATCGACTCCAATCGTATCCCCATAATACAGTTGAGTTGACGCTTTTATGGTGGCCACATTAATTACTGTAGCCATAATGAAAACACATGTTAAAATGAGAGCTGGCCTCTATTTCAGATCCGCTCTATTGTTGCTCTTGTTGTTAGTATATTTCTTAAGTTAGTTGTAATAGTTGTTTAAACACTCACTTGCTTTTCTTCAACAGTACCCTCGAGCATACGTTTATTTCTAGGCTTACCCATTCTCGGTAAGACAAACCAGCCAAGTACTGCGGCAACTAACGAAGTAGCGGCAGCAATGAAGAATGACACGTTCCATCCAACTGACGCTGCAATTGCGGCGCCAAGCCCTCCACCGAATACGGAGGCAATACCTTTAGCAGAGTAAACAAATCCATAGTTAGAAGTTGTATAAGCAGAACCAAACAAGTCACCTGTAGCAGGTGGAAATATGGAGTAAGCAGCTCCCCATGTAAAGATGACTAACGTAGTCATAATTACGAAACCAACTGGAGTTGAACCAACATACGGGTAAAGAATTAAACAAACAGCATTCAGTCCAAAGGATATTCCCATTGCGGCATATCTACCAACCTTGTCAGAGAACCATCCCCATCCAACGCGGCTTAAACCATTACTAGCTGTTTTTAATGATGCTGCTAATGTGATCATCGCAACTGGAATACCGATTGCTCGACCGTAAGGAACACTATTGGCTGTAATTAATAAACCACCAAGGTTAACAAATGTGAAAATCGCGTATAATACCCAAAAATGAGGTGTTCTTAACATTTCGCCCGGAGTAAAGTCTTCAGGACGAATAACTTTCTTTTCATTCTTGTCCTTCGCTTTGTTAGCTTGAGTTAAATGATCAGGGAATTTTAGCAGAAGCCCCCCGATGACAATAACTACAGCGAATAAAATACCAAAACGAGTCATAGTTGAAGTGATCCCAGCATTTTCAATCATAACAGTAATAGCAGGAATAAATGGTAAGGCTCCAGCGCCGTAACCAGCAGCAATTAATCCTGCGGCTAAACCACGTTTATCTGGGAACCACTTGTTAGCCATCCCAACACAGCATCCGTATACAAGACCAGCTCCACTACCTGCAACCGCGTACCATAAATAAAGCATCGGAAGAGAGTTTACATTTCCCATCATAGCCCATCCAAGACCTACCGCCAGACCTGCGATAATGGTTAGTTTTGGACCGACCTTATCAACGACAAATCCCCCACCTGGTTGGATTAACGTTTGGAAAATAACGTATACAGTAAATGCATATTGAATACCCGACAGATCCACACCCATTTTTTCCTGTAGTGGAGCTGCGTGGAGTTCCCATGCGTACTGTAAACATGCAATACTCATCATCATGAGAATCGCAATGACAAGTTGGACCCACCGGTTATTTCGAAATCCACCTTTTGTTACTACTGCAGTACTCAAGTTATAACCCCCTTAAAAAATTAATATATATGGAGTTGGTAACTTAGTTATGTTAAATAACTTCAACATGATGGAATCGATTCCCTATTTAATTCAATAAAAATTTAGTTAGATAAAACATATGGCTAATACGATCATTGACTAATTAAGTTCAAGATAGAAAAATGAAAGCAGGTTAGTTTGCAAAACTCACCAAACGCATATTGTTTGCGTCATTATAGAACTAACCGAATTATACAAAAATGAAGTTTATTCTAGTTGGTGTTTTGCATTTTTGTATGATTAGCAACGACGATGCGCCATACATTATCATGAAAGATTCCCTCATGGTCACCAACATTACCATCTTTTATCAAAATTCAGAAAATAGTTTATGTTCACAACGGCTCGTTATGAGCCGATGTGAACATATTGTGCTATTTTCTAATCAGATCTATTTCTTCAGATAGACTGAGAATATTGGATCTAATTAATTGCTTTTTGAAAGCGCGCTTTGTGGATTCAAGTGTGTAATGTTTCCAGACTCTGTACCAGCAGTCGGATCGATTACAGCATTAATTAAAGCTGGCTTTCTTGCTTTTAGCGCTTCGTCAACAGCTTTTTGTAAGCTAGCTGAGTCTTCTGCGTGGTAACCCACTCCACCAAAAGCTTCGATCATTTTATCGTAACGAGCTGGTAACAATCCTGTTGGAGATGGATCAGTTCCTGGAGCATCCCCACGATAGATACCAGAGTTGTTAAAGATTACTGTAACAACTGGCAAGTTGTAACGAACAATCGTCTCGATTTCCATACCGCTGAAACCGAACGCGCTGTCACCTTCAACAGCTAATACAGCCTCTCCAGTTTCAACTGCCGCTCCGATTGCGTAACCCATACCAATACCCATGATTCCCCATGTTCCTGTATCAAGACGCTTACGCGGTTCTTCCATATCGATAATGCTACGAGCAAAGTCTAGCGTGTTTGCTCCTTCGTTAACTAGAATGGTTCCTGGGTTAGCATTAAAGCCATCACGAACCGCGCGTAATGCGCTTGAGAAGTTCATTGGGCTTGGATCTGCTTCCAAACGCTTAGCCATTCTTTCGAAGTTTCTTTCTTTTCTTTCTTTGATGCTATTTAACCACTCTTCAGAAGGCTTCATGCCGCCTTTTGCTTTAAGCCCTTCAGTTAGAGCTGCAAGTGTGGATTTAATATCCCCAACTAGTGGAGCGTGAATCAAGCGGTTACTATCCATCTCGATTGGCTCGATGTCAATGTGAACAAACTTCGTATCATCGCTCCAAAGTGGCCCTTGTCCTTGATTTAGAAGCCAGTTCAAACGAGCTCCGCATAACAACACAACGTCAGCATTACCAATCGTATGCGAACGCGCTGCAGCAGCTGATTGCTCATGGCTGTCTGGAAGAATCCCTTTAGCCATGGACATTGGCAAAAATGGAACTTTGTTGGATTCTACGAAATCCTTAACTTCGTTCTCAGCTTGAGCGTATGCTGCTCCTTTACCCAATAGGATCATAGGACGCTCTGCCGAAGCTAACAAGTCAATTGCGCGATCAAGCGCCGCTTTACCTGGTAGTTGAGCTGGAGCAGGATCTACGATTCTAAACATTGACTTCTCCGCTACATCCTTATCTACTGTTGTAGCTAGTACTTCACCAGGGATGTCCACATAAACTCCGCCAGGACGGCCTGATACAGCAACACGGTATGCGCGAGCGATTGCCAATCCGATATCTTCTGGTCTATTAACTCGAATTGAAAGTTTTGCATAAGGTACAGCAGCGTTTACTTGATCAAGTTCTTCATAGTCACCGCGCTTCAACTCGGAGATTGCTCGGTCACTAGAACCACTGATCAGAATCATTGGGAAGCAGTTAACAGTAGCGTTTGCTAAAGCAACCATACCGTTCAACATCCCTGGAGCCGAAACCGTCATGCAAATTCCTGGTTTTTGTGTTAAATAACCAGCAATCGCAGCAGCATGTCCAGCATTTGATTCGTGACGGAACGCAATTACTTTCATTTCTCTTTCAACCGCTAAACGAAGTACGTCTGTAATTGGAATACCAGCTACAGCGTAAATGTTATTAATGTCGTTCTTTTTAAATGCATCAATAAGGGCGTGGAATCCATCTGTTAAATTTTGTGTACTCAATTTTATTCCTCCTGTACCAATGTAATCCTAAATAGCGTTTCTAGGCTCGAACCATTTTGCTAGGCCTGAGGCGACCGCTTGAAAGCGTTTTTAAAACGCTGAAAGCGGTCACATTCAAGCCGTATTTATATGCGAGTCAAATTAACTAATAAGAATATTAGAATTCGGTCGCTAGACTTACTTTCAAGTGCTCACCAGTAACACGCTTCTCAATCAGTTCATCAATCTGTTCGTTTGAATAACCGAGAGAAGAAAGGATTTCACGGCTGTGCTCCCCTAATAACGGAGACTCCTTAATTTCTGGTGTGAACGCAGTAAACTTGATTGGGCATCCAACCGTTAGATACTTACCGCGATCTTTGTGGTCAACTTCAACGATCGTTCCGCTTTCACGAAGATCTTCGTCATAAGCGATTTCCTTCATGCTCTTGACTGGAGCGCAAGGGATATCGAACTTACGTAGATAGTCAACCGCTTCATCTTTAGTTTTATCTGCTAAAACATTATCCTCAATATACTTGAAGATGTCAAATACTTTAGGCAGACGAGCTTGCGCTGTTGCGTACTCAGGATCTTCAGCCCACTCAGGCTTTCCAATTGCCTCTGCTGTACGCTTCCAGTTTTGACCTTGAATTGTGAAGTAAATGTAAGCGTTAGGATCTGTTTCCCAACCTTTACACTTCAGAATCCAACCTGGTTGTCCACCACCGCCAGCGTTACCGCCGCGAGGCACAGCGTCTCCAAAGCCTAAATTCAAGCTTTCTTGTGGATACTCTTCTAACTTACCAAGCGCTTCTAAGCGTAGTTGGTCACGAAGCTTAACGCGGTTCAAGTTAATGTTAGCCGCTTGCATCGATACCATTACTTTTTGACCTTTACCTGTAAGGTCACGCTGTCTTACCGCAGCTAGCAATCCAATTGCTAAGTGCATTCCTGTGTTTGAGTCACCGAGAGCAGTTCCGGCTACTGTTGGAGGTCCATCCCACCATCCAGTTACAGAAGCGGATCCACCCGCGCACTGAGCAACGTTTTCATATACTTTCAGGTCATTATAACGTGAGTTTTCTTCGAAACCTTTGATTGAACCGAAGATCAATTTAGGATTTAGTTCTTGCAAACGCTCCCAAGTAAAGCCCATACGATCCAACGCTCCAGGACCGAAGTTTTCAACTAACATGTCATACTCGCGAACCAACTTTTCTAAAACTTCTTTACCTTCTGGAGTTCTAGGGTTAAGTTCTAAAGACTTCTTATTACTGTTTAATTGAGTAAAATATAAAGCGTCTTTTTCAGGAATGTCACGCAACTGTCTTCTGGTGATATCTCCTTCTCCTACACGCTCAATCTTTAGAACATCAGCGCCTAACCAAGCAAGCATTTGCGTGCACGCCGGTCCAGCTTGTACCCCAGTCATGTCAATAATTTTAATTCCTTCTAAAGGCAAGCTCATTATTAATCACTCCTAGAATTAATTAAATTGGCAAACCATCTGAACTGTGTCCACTGTTTCACCAAGGGAAATACAGTGTAAGCAATCCTTCTTCTTTTCGCGAGGGCTTGACCCCATATTCTTCGTTGCTAAGCGCTCTCCTCCTAACACGATATTACTGAGCAAAACAACTTGTTTTTTGCTTCGATAATTATCCTATGTTGTTCCGCCTAAATTTATTCTACTATTTATTTGTTTTTTTTACAATTGATTTTTTAAAGTTTTTTAAAAAAAGTGTGTTTTCTGTTTAGAAAACACACTTTTTCGTCAAATTAAGTCTATATTCTTTTTCTAAATTATTGATTTTCCGGGCTCGTCAAGATGCGTTGTGGATGTGTGTATACATTCATACTCGCCTGTCGCACGAAACCAACGGCCGTAATTCCGAGATCTTTCGCAAGATCTAAGGCCAATGTAGTCGGGGCAGACTTAGATAAAATAATTCCCACTCCCATTTTCGCAACTTTCAAAAGCACTTCAGAAGAAATCCTTCCGCTGAATACGACAACCTTATCCGCAGCTGGAATTCGATTACGGACCATGTAGCCATAAATTTTATCTAACGCATTATGCCTGCCGATGTCTGTCCTAAATATCTCGATCCCATCCGCGCTGCATAGGGCAGCATTGTGAACTCCCCCAGTGCTTTGGAAATCACGCGAATGATTTTGCATTTGAGAAACCAATGAAAAACATTGATCAACAGTGATCGCATACTGGCTCATTACCGTTTTGGCAGTCCGAGCGTCATTTTGCAAATAAAACTGTCTGCTTTTCCCGCAGCAAGAACCAATAAATCGTTTTGAATGCTGATCTTTATTTACAGATTGTTTATTCTTTAATTCCACATGAGCAAATCCACGCGCTTCTTCAATTGATAAAGAAAGGATTTCGTCTGAAGAACGAATGAGTCCTTCAGACGCTAAAAATCCAACTACTAATTCTTCAATATGAGTAGGAGTGCATACCATGGTTGCAAATTCTTCACCATCCACAACAATCGTCAGTGGGTACTCAACAGCAATTTCATCCTCTAATTCCCGTAGAGCATTGTCAGCATAACGGATAATCGGTTGTTGAACAGTGACTTGTTGATCCATGTTATCCTCCTCCATCATTTATTATTTTACGTGTTCAATCTTAACCGCGCACGCTTTATACTCAGCTGTTCCAGCTAGCGGGCATGTAGCGTTAAGCGTCAGTCTATTTGTATCAGCTTGATCTGGGAAGTGGAACGTCATGAACACAAGACCGCGCGGGTTTTTGTCCGTCACTTTAATCTTGGTCACTACTTCTCCTCGACGCGAGCTTACTTTTACTGGATCACCATCTTTGAAGTTAAACGCAGTCGCGTCTTCTTCATTGATTTCTAAAGCTTCATACGGATCTCTTACTTTTTTATAGTCAGAAGTTTGAACACCCGTATTGTAGAACTCTAGACGACGTCCTGTAGTTAGCGTTAGAGGATACTCCTCGTCCGGCAACTCTGCTGGCGGCTGGTGGCGGACCGGCGTGAATTGAGCTTTCATTCCGACTTCGTCTTCCCACAGACGAGTATGCAGGAATTCTGTGCCAGGATCCGACTCATCATAGCAAGGCCATTGGATTCCAGCTTCATCTAAACGCTTATACGAAATGCCCCCAAAAATCGGAGCTAAGCTACGGATTTCATTCCAAACATCTTCCGCTGATTCATAGTTCCAGTTCGCTCCCATACGGTTCGCAATGTCTTGAACGATGAAGTGATCTTGTTTCGCTTGACCTGGAGGCGTTATTGCCGGACGAACGCGTTGAACGCGGCGCTCAGAGTTTGTTACCGTCCCGTCATTTTCAGCCCAACCAGCAGCAGGCAACACGACATCTGCCATTTCAGCTGTCTTTGTCATTAAGATCTCTTGAACAACCATGATATCAAGACCCTTTAGCACTTCTTCAACATGATTTGCATCCGCGTCAGATTGAACTGGGTTCTCTCCAATTACATACAAAGCTTTAATTTCTTTTGCTTCCATCGCTTCAATCATTTGCGTTAAGTTTAAGCCGATCTTATCAGGAAGCGGCGTTCCCCATTTTTCTGAGAATAGTTTGTGAGCCTCTTCATCATCCCATTCCCATCCGCCAACAAGACGGTTAGGCAACGCGCCCATATCTCCGCCGCCTTGCACGTTGTTTTGTCCGCGCAGCGGGTTAACGCCTGAACCATACTTTCCTACGTGACCCGTTAGGATCGCAAGGTTAATAAGTGAGAATACGTTCTCTGTTCCCTTTTGGTGTTCTGTAATTCCAAGCGTCCAGCAAATGATTGCTTTATCAGCTGTCGCATATAGACGAGCCACTTCACGGATGTCATCCGCTGGCACGCCTGTTAATTCTTCCGCGTACTCTGGCGTGTACTCTTCAACCAACTCTTTGTACGCTTCAAAATCGAACGTTGCTCGCTCGATAAACGCTTTGTTTTCTAAACCTTCTTTTATAATAACGTGACCCATTGCGTTAGCAAGCGCAATATCGTAACCTACCCTAACAGGCAACCACTTATGAGCCATTCTTGTTTGCGTAATTTCGCGTGGGTCAATAACGATCATCTTAGCGTCATTATTTCGAATTCCTCTTCGCATATGGTTAAAGATAATTGGGTGGCACTCTTGCGTGTTACTTCCCCAAGCAATAATCACATCCGTGTTTTCCAATTCATCATAGGACGTTGTTGCAGCGCCTTGACCAAATACAGTCACCAGACCGGTGACACTTGGAGCGTGTCAAGTACGATTACAGCTGTCGATGTTGTTCGTGCCAATTACTTGACGCATAAACTTCCCAGCTAAGAAGTTTAATTCGTTTGTTGAACGTGAAGAACTAAAGCAGCCAAATGCGTCAGGCCCATGCTCTTCTTTGATCGCGTTAAAACGTTCAGCGATATAATCTAAAGCCTCATCCCAAGATACAGGTGTAAGCTCGCCATTCTTGCGAACCATTGGATCTTTTATACGCTTATCACTGTATACATAACCCCAGCCTAAGGCCCCTTTGACACAAGTTTCCCCATGGCTGGATGGGTTATCTCTGTTACCTCTAACTCTGGAGATCTTTTCTTCTTCCACCTGAACTGTTAAACCACAGCCAGTACCACAAAAGCTACAAATGGTATTAACTTCATGAGTTGCGCTCATTCAGTTCCCCTCCATAAATTTTATTTTATTTTCCATTTCTACTATTCGCTATATTCCGAGAAAATCCTTCCGCCTAATAAATTCTTTTATTACTTTTTGCGGAAATTCGTTTTTTCTAGACATCGCCTAAACGAAATACGCTTCTTCTTAAGGTAGAATGGAATGATCTCTACAAACAATCGCAGAAGTTATTTTTATTGATGTTAGAACGACTGTTTCTTTCTAAGCCTTAGTTACGTGAAATAGAGTTCATCAGTGTTATCGCGCGACTTTTTCTTAGCCTCAACGCCCTAACTTCCTTTTGGATGGTATGTCGAAATCGTTCATTATGATTTTATATAATCGAAATAAGAAAAAACAGTCCAATTGATTTTCACTATTTCACGGTTCGTTATTTGTGTGTTTGTATTACATGACTTAGGATGCGCGGATCTCTTCTTATATATAAGAAACAAATTAGCTTTCCTCCGCAAACTCCTAAGCTATTGCAAAACCACCTCCACTGCTTACAACTCCATCCTAGTTATAATTTTAACACAAATCAGAAAGTTAAAATATAAAGAAACTTCTGGAAGTCGGCTATTTGACAAGCTAAGTTTGTTTTGGTGCTTTGTCCTTTAATTTGTTGCGATAATCCATAACACTGATTTACGAGACTCAAGATAGTTTCTATATATAACATAGGATAACACTATTTTGGGTGTTCTGACAATGGGTACTGTCACTTATCTGTAACAAAAGTTACTGCAAAAACATTTATTATTACAATATTATGCATACTTCACGAAAAAAATTGATTACCTCCAGGTATCTGAAATAATATCTTAAAAATGCGTTAGATTGGTTTAAACTTCTTTTTTATCATGTTAAGATGGATGCAGACCATTAAAATTAATGGAAAGGGAGCTGATATGATGTTCGAATGTATCTGGTGCGGGGAAAGAAAGGCTACAAGCGCCAAAAAAGATTGTCAATGGATTGAGCCCGGCGGTATAGATGTTGTACTTGTTACCGACGTGCCCGCAATTGATTGTCAAAGCTGCCAAGACGTTTATATTGATGACCAGCTAAACGCGGAAATAGAACAGGCATTAAACACGGTTGATTTAGACAAACTAGGCTTTCGTTTCTCTTATGATGAGTTAACAAACGCTCCAAAGATGAACATCTTTGAATTATATAGTAGCGGCGCGTCATTCAAATGTCCTTAAGCGATAGCAGACTGTCCCTCATTAGAAGTGGGGCGGTCTTTTTTTGTTTTTTTAACTTCATTATTTCACATTCACGAATCTGACATATTTACAGTGTCTATACATTTAATTCAAGCATTAACAATTTGGTAAAGTCCTTTAATGTGATATACTGAATATTAGAATAGAATTGAGAGGAGTGTTGCTCTGTGAGTCAAGGACGCGGGCATGGACAAGCTCAAAGCGAAGGACAAGGTCAAGGCGTTAAAACACTAGAAGGTTGGTACGCCCTTCATGACTTTAGAACAATTGATTGGAACGCTTGGAAAGCGCTCTCGGAAGAAGATCGCGCCCGAGCAAAGGATGAGTTAATTTCGCTTATGGGCGAATGGTCAAATGTTGGGGAACAAAAGCAAGGCAGTACAGCCGTATATACCTGTATCGGGCATAAAGCTGACTTAACATTTATGCATTTACGCCCAACCTTAGCGGAATTGGATGAATTAGAAAACGCATTTAACAAAACATTATTAGCTGAAGTGACGATCCCAAGCTACTCTTATGTCTCAGTTGTTGAACTAAGTACATATATAGACGCAAACGTGGATCCAGAAACTGATCCTTACATTCAAGGTAGATTAAAACCAAACTTGCCGAAAACACAATACATTAATTTCTATCCAATGAACAAAAAACGAGATGGAAATGACAACTGGTTCATGCTCCCATTGGAAGATCGCGCCAGGATGATGAGAGACCACGGCATGATCGGACGAAAGTACGCAGGACGAGTGACACAGGTTATTTCAGGTTCTGTCGGCTTAGATGATTGGGAGTGGGGCGTAACCTTGTTCGCGGACGATCCCGTCGTATTCAAACATTTGATCTATGAAATGAGATTTGATGAAGCGAGCGCGCGTTATGGGGAATTCGGAACGTTCTTTGTTGGAAGTCGTTTAGATCCAGAATCACTCTCAAGTTACTTAGAAGTATAAATTAATGAAAAGGCTGATTATAAAGTTTCCTTGAAACGGACTTTATAAACAGCCTTTTTTTGCTATAATTCATCAAATTCGTCAAGATTTACTTCATAACTCCGCTCCTGGTTCAGCATGGAGAAAGTCAATCTTGTACGTTCTATTTCCTTATTCAAGTTAATTTTAATTTCGATCGGATCTTTTAAAGATTGTTTGTCTAGGATCGATTTCATAGCTTGCAACGATTTCAACGTGAATGGCAAGGCTACGATTTCACCTCTTTGATCTGGAATATGCAGTAGTTTTTTGTTGTCGACAAAGCTTTCCACTGTATCTATCAAAAATTGAATTTGAACTGAGCTTAATTTAATCACTGTTTCCTCCAACCTAGATCCCCCCTCTTCTTCCTTTCCATTGTAGCTTGCCATTTCTCATTAATCTAGTAAATCGACACAAAAAAAGGCCGAATGCTCCTATTCGGCCTTTCATTGCTTGTTTTTAGTTAAATGCCTAAGATCGCTTTGATCATGCTGTCAGTTTCACCCGGCGTCCACAAAATATAGAGCATCAAATAAACAATAACACCTGTAGTCGCGGTAAAGAACCATATGATTGAAGTAATCGGTCCGATCTTTTTATGCAACTTTAACTTATTTCTAAAACCCGTCGTTAAAGAAGTTAATCCGAACACGGCTCCAACTGTCGCTAAGAAAATATGAAAAATCAAAAATATCGTGTAGAACATTTTCAAGTGCTCAGGCCCGCCGAATGTCGTATTCCCGACAAAGATCGTGCGTGACGAATAAATGATAAAGAAGGCTAAAGCAAAAACCCCAGCAAAGGTCATCACTTTCTTGTGTGTGTCAATTTTTCCTTTGGCAATATAATACCAACCAAATGCGACCAAAATGGCGCTCGTGACGATAAATACAGTGCTTAAGAATGGTAGTATCATTCATACTTTCCCCTTTACGGTTATTCAGTGATTTCCTTTTGATGAATTAAAATAGATGAGTCTCGCTCAAGGGGATCCACCGTGTTTTCTTTGCGATACCAGCGGAAAAAGATATAGGCCAACGTTGAACCGAAAGAAATTTCTTGCACAAACTTCATAACGATCCCCGACAATTGCTGGTCATAAATCGGCGTCAGTATTTCAAAAATCTGCGGCGCCCCAATATACTGAGCATAAATGATATGGTCAGCAAAAATCACTAAAGCGCATGCGGGCGTCAACAATACCGCGCCAAGAATGATACAAGCCATTCTTTTGATCTCGGAAACGGATGCGACCTCTGGAAGCGGGTTTAGAATTGGCCACCACATCTGAATCGCTAGCACAAATAAGAACAGATGAGCAATAACCATCACAACATATTTTGACATTATAAAATCAAAGAACATCGGTAAATGATACATGGAAAATAGGAGGTCGAAGGCGAGTAAATAAATGATTAAATGGGTTTCTAGAAGTTTTTTCATCCATTTGTTATTAATCCACGCTTCAAAAACATATTTAGGTGTGCCTAAGATTAACAATGGAGGTACAACATAATACATTAAGGCTTGTTGAAACATGTGCGCGCTGAGTAAAAAATGGTGTCCATAGAAATTAATCGGACCGCCAGCTGCAATAAGATATATAAAGCATCCTGAAAAAAATAATAGTTTCTTCGTTAATGGCACAGGATCTAGCGGATCTTCTTGTTTTAGAAAACGAACATAAAAATAAATCATGACAGCGGTAAGAAAGAATTGAAACGGGTCCCACATCTGCCAGAATCCGAAGTTCATGATCGCCTGGACTTGATTGTGCGCATCTAACATAACATATCCCTCCTATTGGAGAATAATATAGCATGACTCTTTACAGGATTTTACAATATAGGAAAAGAAAAAGGGGCGCCTGGTAGGCGAGCCCCTTTTTTAAGAAATTACCATCCACCTAACCAATAGACAAACGTTACGATGAACGCAACCACAAAAACTGTACCCATAAAAATTGCTACTGCGGGAAAACCGTGTCCTTTTTGTTCCATATGCATCCAAATATATAATTGAAAGAGAACTTGAACGACCGCGATACCAATAATAAATGGAACAACCCATGTTGCGTTACCGCCGATGAGTACAGCTCCAAACGCGAAAGCTGTTAAGACAATGGAGATGATGAACGTGACCAAATGTCTTTTAGGTCCTTCTGGACGATGCTGATGAGTCTCAGCATTGACTTGTTCAGTCATCGATTAACCCACCTTTCCCATCAGATATACTACAGTAAATACGAACACCCAAATTAAGTCAACAAAGTGCCAGTATAAACTTGCAAGGTAGAACTTAGGCGCTGTAACTACTGTCAAGCCTGTTTTAGGTAAGCGAGCAACGAGTAGAATCATCCAAATAACTCCGCCAATGACGTGCGCGCCATGTGTTCCTACTAATGTGTAGAACGCGGATCCGAACGGACTACTCGACATTTTATGACCCATACTTGTGTAATGCGTAAACTCATAAATTTCTAATCCTAGGAAGCAAAGTCCAAGGAAAATCGTCACACTCATCCATGTTCTCAGCGACTTAACGTCGTTACGATGCATTCCGACAATCGCCATAACACTTGTCATACTACTCGTTAACAAAATCCCTGTAGCCAGGGCGATGAGTCTTAAATCAAACAACTCCTCGCCCGTTGGACCTGTATGGAACGCTTGACGCAAAGCAATAAAAGTTGCGAATAGCGAACCAAACAGCACTACTTCCCCACCAAGGAATAACCAAAAACCAATAACTTTATTTCTACCTTCTAACGTAGCCTTTTCAGGATAGGCAGGTAAAGTCGTCTTCACTGGTTCCATTAGACCTTTACCCCCTCATCTATGTCCTCAACTTCGATATAATAACCCGGATCGTCCTTAACCGAACGAATCGACATTAATACAAATGTGAAGATCAATCCCGTCGCGGCCACAAACCACGTATGGTAGATGAATCCGAATGCTGCAAACGTCAACCCAATCGCCATCAAAAACGGTAACACGGATGGTGAAGGCATATGGATCCTGCCTAATGGTTCAGCATATGAGATCTGACCGTTACCTTCCATTTTTTCAACCCATAGCGCATCCAAACCACGCACTAATGGCGTTTGAGCAAAGTTGTACTCAGGAGCAGGTGAAGGAATTGTCCACTCTAACGTGCGTCCATCCCACGGATCTGCAGGTACGGTTTGCTCACTGCGATTTGTGATAACAATGTTCAAAAGGAAAATCAAGATACTCAACGTCATACCGAATGCGCCAATCGTACTAACAAAGTTACCCATTTCAAGACCCGCATTAGGCAAGAATGTAAATACGCGACGCGGCATTCCCATTAAACCTAAGAAGTGTTGCGGAAAGAACGTTAAGTTAAAACCAATAAAGAATGTCCAGAAATTCCACTTTCCAAGCTTTTCGTTTAACATCTTACCAAACATCTTCGGCCACCAGTAGTACATACCGGAGAATAAACCGAACACCATTCCCCCTACGATTGTGTAGTGGAAGTGAGCGATAACGAAATACGTGTCTTGGTACTGGAAGTCAGCTGGAGCAACTCCAAGCATAACACCCGTCATACCGCCAATGAGGAACGTTGGAATAAATCCAATCGACCATAAACTAGCCGTATTGATCCGTACCTGTCCACCCCACATCGTAAATAACCAGTTAAAGATTTTAATTCCTGTTGGAACAGCGATCAACATGGTCGCTAATGCGAACAAGGAGTTAGCAATTGGTCCCATTCCTACTGTAAACATATGGTGAGCCCAAACCATAAAGCCTAGGAAACCAATCAATACCGTAGCAAAAACCATCGCGCTGTGTCCGAATAAACGTTTCTTTGAGAATGTTGAGATAACGTCTGAAACGATTCCAAACGCAGGCAAAATCAAAATGTAAACCTCAGGGTGTCCGAAGATCCAGAACAAGTGTTGCCAGATTACAACGTTTCCACCCATATCTGCGTTAAAGAACGCTCCGCCAAACAAACGGTCAAACATCAATAGAATTAAGTTTACTGTGATCGCTGGGAAAGCGAACAACACTAATGCGGATGTAACGAACGCCGTCCACGTGAACATAGGCAAACGCATGAACGTTAAACCTGGCGCGCGCATATTAATGATCGTCACTAGGAAGTTGATTCCACCTAACCATGTACCGATCCCCGCCACTTGTAGACCAAGCACATAGAAGTCTACACCCATATGACTAAACGCCGGTGTCGATAATGGAGCATAAGCTGTCCAGCCCGCTTCTGGAGCTCCAGCGCCAAGGAACCAGCTCGCATTCAAGATGACACCGCCCAGGAAGAACAACCATAACCCTAACGCGTTAATAAATGGAAACGCAACGTCACGCGCTCCAATTTGAAGTGGTACAATCGCGTTAAGCAAAGCAAAGATAATCGGCATTGCCGCGAAGAAAATCATGGTCGTGCCATGCATCGTCAACAACTGGTTAAATGTACCGCCAACAAAGATATCTAAGTCTGGATACATTAACTGGATACGGATCAACAAGGCTTCTAGTCCACCCAAAAGGAAGAAGAATCCACCTGCCAAGAGGTACATGATCCCTATCTTCTTATGGTCAACCGTCGTAATCCAGTCCCATAATCCCGATCTCTTCGGATGAGAAAGTGTTTGTTCAGCCACTTAAAATACCTCCTATAAAGATTTAGACTATTTAACTGACAAAGTATTCAAATAATCAACAAGAGAAGCAAGCTGTTGATCATCTAACTCATCTGCGAATCCAGGCATCAGGTTGCCCGGTTTCATTTTTTCAGGATTCTTAATCCATTCAGCGATTGTTTCATCGTCCATATTAAAGTAGTTAGCTAAGACGACTCGGTCACCAAAGTTTCTTAAATTAGGAGCGAAATCAGGAATATCCAATCCCTGTGTTGCGTCTATTGCGTGACAACTAATACAGCTATCTGCAAAGATCTGTTCGCCTTCCGCCACATCAGAACTTGAGACATGCGGTTCTTTCATTTTTTCTACCCAAGCGTCAAACTCTGGTCGATCCATCGCCACAATCTTAAAGTCCATCAGCGTATGCGAGTCTCCGCATAACTCAGCGCACTTTCCTTTGTATACTCCTGGATCATCCGCTTGTAACCACATCGCGTTGACCATTCCTGGGTTCGTGTCTGTTTTACCGCCTAATGCAGGCGCCCAGAATGAGTGAATGACATCTTCAGAAGTTAGTTGGAATTGAACTTTTTCTCCAGTTGGAATATATAAGTCCTGCGCAGCCGAAATGCCTAAATCTGGATATTCATATTCCCACCAGAATTGATGAGCGATAACTTTAACTTGCAACGCATCGTCTGTCGGAAATTTCTCCGCAAGATCAAACGTTATCTTAACCGTTGGGATTGCTAAAATTGTTAATAAAATAAGAGGAATCGTCGTCCAGATAATTTCTAGCTTATGACTTCCTTCAATCTGTTCTGGAATTCCAGTTTGTCCCGGACGATGACGAAACCGCACCAGAACATAAACATAAATGACCATAACTACAGCAAATACACCCATCATGATGTAGATACTCAGTTTAATCAAGTAAAATTGCTGCTCAGCGACCGGTCCTCTCGGAGTGAGCGCTGATAGAAACGGGTCTTGACCACATCCCGTGAGCACTAGCATCATTACCGCCAGCAGCGGTAGGAGACGCCAAGCTTTCTTCCACTGACTCATCACAATTCTACCCCACTTTCTTGTTTAATAGCTCTACCTAAGCTAAGTATAAAAACTATATCATCAAGTTGAATGATGAACTTCTTAATTGCCGATGAAAAGGCAATGCATAAAAAAACAGAAAAAATGACATCTTGTTCACTAACCTACTATTAAAACCTATGCCTTTTATCGTATGTCTAGGATAGGATCAACAAGTATTCTTAGGTAGAGATTAGTTTGCGAATAAAGTTCCATGCGGCTTGCTTATACTGGCTTCCTCTCCTTTTCTGTATGCTCTATTAACTACACTTGAAGATTATACATCATAATTACCATTATTAAAAGCGTAAAAAAGGTTATTTTGTTCTTATCACTAAATAAGCGCTGATTTTTCAGATATTTCCCATTAGAAGTTTACTCCTTGTGAAAATCAAGTTATTTTATAAATTAATTATGAAAATTGTGTGAACTTTCTCTTGGGAACTAAAGTTCCCTTTTCCTTAATATTCCGTATAAATGACGTTGAAATCAATGTCGATTTCTGACGAAAGATAGAGCAAGATCTATTTTTTACGTTCCAATTTAGATGATCGGTGAACTTATTTATAAGTAATGGTAGACCATTGAAAAAAGCCCTCCATCATTTGAAAGGCTTTACGGCTCTTTATTGTTTGTATTCCCTCTAAACATGACTAATCCAATGCTTTAAAGATAATAAATACAAAATAAAAAACCCCCACTATGTATTGGTGGAGGCGGTGGGAATCGAACCCACGTCCGAAAGTAACGCAACATAAGCTTCTCCGAGCGCAGTCGTTGTACTTAAAGGTTCGCCGCTCCGTCGCCCAACGACAGGCTATCGGATTGGCTAGTATCTTTTAAGTTCGCTCCCCGATCAGATACGGTTCGGAAGAGCTATCCCACTAAGATGACCTTCTAAAGCGAACATGGGCGATTCCCTAGAGAAGGATTAGGCTGCAACTAGGCAGCTAATTGTAAATTAGGTTGTTTTGCAGTTATATTTAACTCCGCGTTGTTAACGAGGCCCGCAGCCCCCCGACTCGCTACTTATGCCCGACCTACCCCCGTCGAATCCAGAACGCCCCCGTATAAACGAGAAACTTCTAGGGTGTGAATCGTGTAATAATAATAATATAGCATATCTAGTATCTTGTTTCAAATGGTAATTACCGTAAGCGATCTTTTATCGCGCGGTCCATTTCGCGTTTTGCGTCTCGTTGCTTTATCGCTTCACGTTTATCGTATTGTTTTTTCCCTCGCGCTAACGCAACTTCGACTTTAGCCAATCCATTTTTTAAATATAAACGAGTCGGCACTAATGTGTAACCCTTTTCACGCATCATTCCGAATATCCGATCGATCTCTTGACGATGTAACAATAATTTTCTCATTCGTAATGGTTCGTGGTTGTGACGATTGCCTTGTTCATACGGGCTGATATGCATATTATGCAAAAAAGCCTCTCCCCTACGCACTTGCGCAAAGCTATCCCGCAAATTCACTCTACCAGCTCGAATCGACTTAATTTCTGTCCCTGTTAATACGATCCCCGCTTCATAACGATCTTCAATATGGTAGTCATGAAACGCTTTTCTATTTTGGGCGATGACTTTTTCTCCTCTTGTAATGGCCATTGCTTTTCACCTCAAATGGTTTGCGTCCCTGTATTATACACCATACTGGATGCTCAAATCAAAGGCACCCGACTAACCATCGAGTGCCTACAATTGTAATGTCTATGCTCGTTTTTTCTTATTTTTCCGTTTGGATTTTCGGCCTTGCTTACCGCTGGCTAAACCTTTATAAAACGGTTTGTTTTCTTTTTTTTTAGGCTTTGACTCACGTTTTCCGCCTTGAATAACAATTGTCGCCTTTTTACTTCGTTTCTCCGCCTTTTTCGCAATGCCAACGAGTTCAAAATCGACCGTATGTTCATCTTTATTAACACCGTGAACGCGAACCTTTACAAGATCGCCAATGCGATACGTCTTTTTCGTTCGCTCTCCAACTAAAGCGTAATTGCGTTCATCATATCGATAATAATCGTCTGTCATATAACTCATGTGAACAAGGCCTTCAATCGTGTTCGGCAACTCAATAAACATCCCAAAATTCGTAACGCTGCTAATGATCCCTTCAAATTCTTCACCGATTTTATCAGCCATATATTCCGCTTTTTTCATATCATCTGTTTCTCGTTCCGCATCAATCGCAACGCGTTCTCGCTCAGACGTATGGCGGGCAATATCAGGCAGTTTTTCTCGCCAGGCTTCTTTGCGATCCTCATTCATCGCTCCTCGTTCCAACCACTCTCGTATTAAGCGATGCACGATTAAATCAGGATAGCGACGAATCGGGGAAGTGAAATGGGTATAATACTCCGCAGCCAAGCCGAAATGACCAATATTTTGAGCGTCATATTTCGCCTGTTTCATAGAACGAAGCATCACTTTATTAATGACCGTTTCTTCAGGCGATTCCTTTACTTGCTCTAACAACGTCTGTAACGCCCGCGGATGAATATTGTTTGCGGATCCTTTGACCATGTAGCCAAAATTCGTAATGAATTCCAAGAATGAACGTAATTTCCCTTCGTCTGGATCTTCGTGCGTCCGATAAATAAACGGTTGGTTTAACCAGTGGAAATGTTCAGCGACGGTTTCATTTGCGGCAAGCATGAATTCCTCAATAATTTGTTCAGCAACCGTTCGATCCCGTAAAACAATATCTGTCGGCGCGCCTTGTTCATCAACAATAATTTTAGATTCGGGAGAATCAAAATCAATTGCCCCGCGATCCATTCTTTTTTGACGTAATTTCAAGGCAAGCTCTTTCATCTGTTGAAACATAGGCACGAGCGGCTCATATCGAGCCATAAGGCCTTCATCTTCTTCTTCTAAAATTTTAAAGAGATCCGCATAAGTCATCCGTTCATTTGTCTTGATTACACTTAAAAAGATATCATGACGGGCCAAGCTCATGTCGCGTGGATCAAATTCCATTTCACAGGTGATCGTTAAGCGGTCCACCTGCGGATTTAAACTGCAGATTCCGTTTGATAATCGATGCGGAATCATGGGGATGACGCGATCGACTAAATAAACACTCGTTCCTCTGCGAAATGCTTCTTCATCGAGATGCGATCCTTCTTTTACATAATAGCTGACATCGGCAATATGTACACCCAATTGGTAATTGCCATTGTCCAGCATTTCTAACGAAACCGCATCATCTAAATCCTTCGCGTCGGCCCCATCGATCGTTACAATCGTTCGGTCGCGTAAGTCTCGACGACCTTCCATTTGGTCAGGAGAGATTTCCTCTGGAACTGCTTCCGCCTCTCTCAGCACATGATCATCGAACGCTTCGGACAGCTCATATTTATGAATGACGGACAGAATATCAATGCCTGGATCATTTTTATGTCCAATGATCTGGTCAATCTTTCCTTCAGGATTCGCTCTGCCATCTTCGGAATACTTAACAATCGAAACGATTACTTTGTGCCCGTCGACAGCCCCCATCGTATCTGCTTTAGAGATAAAAATGTCTTTAGAAAAGCGTTTATCATCAACAATAACGAAACCATAATGTTTTTGATCAGAAAACGTTCCCACAAAGCGATTCGTTGCCCGCTGCGCAACACGAATGATTTCACCCTCAAGGCGCGCGCCGCCCTTTGCTTTGGATAGGCGACAAAGAACGATATCCCCGTTTAACGCTCCATTAATATCATGCGCTGGCACGAAAATGTCT
The DNA here is from genome assembly GCF_003609605.1 of Ammoniphilus oxalaticus. NCBI lineage: Bacteria > Bacillati > Bacillota > Bacilli > Caryophanales > Paenibacillaceae > Ammoniphilus > Ammoniphilus oxalaticus. The sequence goes on from NZ_MCHY01000011.1 coordinate 135,031, forward strand.
TCGATGCCTTCTTCCTCAGGCAACACGAATCCAAATCCTTTTGCATGTCCTTGCAGTTTTCCGCGAACAAGGTTCATCCGCTCTGGAACGCCATATCGGTTAGAACGAGTGCGGACAATTTTACCCGCTTCCTCCAACACGTTCAATAGTTTAACAAGCTCTTTAAATTCCTCCGCAGACTGACTCCCAAATTCCTCCTCTAACTCTTGGGCGGTCATCGGATGATAGGCTTCTTCTCTCATAAATTCAATCAATTTTAGTTCTGTGATCACATCGTCTCGACTCCTTTGTGTTCCCAGTTATGTGAAAAAAGGGGCGTTCCCCTTCCGTTTGAATACGAATAGCTTCAAAGTAACTAGCGATATCTTGATTAACGCGGTGGTGATCATGATCTCTCGTAATGATGTGTGAAGAACTTGGATAGAGCTGAACTTTTTTATAGTGTGACCCAATCCGATTATATATATAATTAGCGCTTTTCGGCTCGACAGTTTCATCCGCCCCGCCCTGCGCCACAAAGATCGGTGTTTTTATTTTTGGCAAGTCATCCTTAATTGATTCAATTAATCGCTGTAACTGATCGATTGACGCTAACGGTGTACGCGGATAAGGGCGCAAATGCTGTTCAATATGAGGCGCCTTCTGCTCTGTTCGTCGAACATACGGCTTCACCCATTTCAGATAGCGCGCATATTTGATTCGCTGATCCCGCGTAAAAATGGGAGAACTCAATGTAGACATTGCCGCAAACGGATAACGTAAAGCCAATCTCAAAGAAAGCAGTCCACCCATGGAATGTCCAATCGTATAAACCGATCCGACTCCACTTAAGCGTAATTGGTGATACGCTTCTTCCGCGGACTGCATCCAATCCATCCAAGTTGTTTTGCGCAACGCCTCTGGCGTCGTTCCGTGACCTGCTAGCAAAGGCGCGGCTATCGCAAAGCCAATCCCGCAAAAAAATTTAACAAGGGGATCCATATCCAACGGAGTCCCAGTAAATCCATGTATCAATAATATGCCCCGACCATTATGTCCTTTATGAAAAATGGATGACACCTGTTGCATGGACAATGTTACCTCCTCACGTTGGTTGCGGGGCAAGTTCTGTCATTAAGAATCGTTCGACCAGCTCGAATACTTGCTCCTTCTCGCAATCACGTAACAACAAATGTTTCGATTGTGGTAAAAAGTGTATCTCCTTAATATCTGATTCGATCTGATCATATATATACTCCGCGCTGCGCGGTTCAACGAGATCGTCGCGCTCTCCTTGCAAAATTAAAGTTGGCGCAGTTACCTTGCTTAACTCAGGTCTTAAAACCGTGATTAAACGTCTAAAATGGACAATCGAACGAACAGGCGCTGAAAGCGACTTTTCCATATAACGTTTTATAATCTCTGAATTAGCTGTGAAGTTCGATTTAATTGCTTCCGCTATATTTTGATAAACTTGGGCAGGGTTTATATAGTATACACAGGCATTTAGTAAGACCAATTTAGACACTTGATATTTCGTCGACAAGTAGGCGGCAATCATGCCCCCCATCGAAAAGCCGATCAGGTATACTTCAGAACACGTCAAAAGCAACTCCTTCAGTTCATCCTCCGCCTTTTTAATCCAGTCTTTCCATGTTACTTGTTTCATCGCATCTTTTTCATCGCCATGTCCCGGCAATGTCGGCGCGGCAATGCTCCATCCTTGCGCTGCAAGCCGTTCAGATAACGGCTCAACTTCAAATGGTCCACCGGTAAACCCATGCAGGAGCAAACAACCGATCATGATCCCCTCTCCCTTAATCCCATGTTTTACGTATTGTGATAAAAAAAGATGCTTCACTGACTAGCTCCAACGTCTGGTTGTTTAGTCCTGTAGAAACATCCTCTGCAATCATTTATTTAGAAAAAAAGGCTACGGCAATCGCTAAAATCATAAATCCGACAGCAAACACAATCGTAAGTTTATTTAGAACCGCGTCCATTCCGCGGGCTTTCTGTTTACCGAGCATTTGTTCCGCTCCGCCGCCGATCGAACCAGATAACCCTGCGCTCTTACTTGATTGCAGCAGCACGACAACAATCAATCCGATCGAAAAAGTGATCAATAAAACTTTCAAAAAAAGAACCATATCGGTACCCCCAAACTTCTTACAAATAGCATTAACTATTCTATTTAACCTATTTTATCACAGGCAGCCGAATCGATCAAGAAAAACCAAGGGGCTATGTAGCCCCTTGGTTTTTTACTATCTCTTTAAATTATAGAAAACCTGCTGTCCGTTATATTGACTTAACGAGCCAAGTTCATCTTCAATTCGCAACAATTGATTGTACTTCGCGACGCGATCTGTGCGCGATGGCGCCCCAGTTTTAATTTGTCCCGCATTCGTAGCAACGGCAATATCCGCTATCGTTGAATCTTCTGTTTCACCGGAACGATGTGAAATGACTGCCGTATAACCGGCTCGTTTTGCCATTTCGATCGCGTCAAACGTTTCGGTCAATGTCCCAATTTGGTTTACTTTAATTAGAATCGAGTTGCTTGTATCCGTCTCAATTCCTTGCGCTAACCGCTCCGTATTCGTTACAAACAAGTCGTCGCCAACAAGTTGCACTCTATTTTTCAGACGATCGGTTAATTTCTTCCAGCCATCCCAGTCATCTTCAGTAAGTCCGTCTTCGATTGAAATAATTGGGTACTTATCGGCCAGCATCACTAAGTAATCAATCATTTGATCAGTCGTCTTTTCACCCTCTAAATGGTAAACGCCATCCTTATATAATTCAGTTGCGGCTACATCCAGCGCCAACAACACGTCTTCGCCTGGTTTGTAACCAGCTTGTTTGATCGCTTCCACAATCGTCTCCAACGCAGCTTCATTCGATGGCAGATTCGGGGCAAAACCACCCTCGTCGCCAACAGCGGTATTCAGACCTTTTTCTTGCAATACCGATCTTAGGCTATGGAAGATCTCTGTTCCCATTCTTAATCCTTCAGCGAAACTTTCGGCCCCAACTGGCATAACCATAAATTCTTGAATGTCGACATTGTTATCCGCGTGTTCCCCGCCATTCAAGATATTCATCATCGGCACAGGAAGTTCCTTCGCGTTGAATCCGCCAAGGTACACATACAGCGGAAGACCTAACGCATCCGCTGCGGCGCGAGCGATCGCAATTGAAACCCCTAAAATCGCATTGGCCCCTAACTTCGCTTTGTTCGGCGTTCCATCTAACTCGATCATTTGACGATCGATTCCAATTTGATCAAGAGCATCTAGTCCGGTTAATTCCGGCGCGATAATTTCATTCACATTTTCAACCGCTTTTAAAACACCTTTGCCACCATAGCGAGCGGCATCCCCATCGCGAAGTTCGACTGCCTCATAAGCTCCTGTTGAAGCGCCGGATGGAACTAATGCGCGACCAAACGCTCCTGATTCTAAATAAACCTCGACTTCCACCGTCGGATTCCCGCGGGAGTCGAGCACCTCTCTTGCATATACGTCAGAAATAATAGTCATTTAGTTACTTCCTTTCTGTATTTGAGTAATTTGATTTAGTTAAAATATTGGTTTTCCCGTCATTTCTGTCGGTTGTTTGATATTAAGTAGTTTTAAAATGGTCGGCGCTAAATCGGCTAAAATCCCGTCCTCGCGCAGTTCGACTCCATCTTTTGTAACGATCAACGGAACGGGACACGTGCTATGCGACGTAACAGGTTTTCCAGTCTCATCGATCATCCAGTCCGCATTTCCATGATCTGCGGTAACGAGAGCGACCCCGCCTTGGGCAACAATCGCGTCGACTACTTTCCCCATGCATTCATCAACGGTCTCCACCGCTCGTACAGTCGGTTCCATTTTTCCGGAATGGCCAACCATATCACAATTGGCGAAATTGAGAATAATAACATCATGAACTCGTTTTTCGATCTCTTGCAAAGCCGCTTCTGTCACTTCATAGGCGCTCATTTCCGGTTTGAGATCATAGGTCGGCACGTTTTTGGGTGAGTTAATTAACACCCTCGTTTCACCTTCAAACTCTTGTTCTCTGCCACCCGAAAAGAAAAACGTGACATGCGGGTATTTTTCGGTTTCAGCAATGCGTAGTTGCTTTAGTTTATTTTGTTGCAATACTTCTCCTAACGTATTATCCAAGTCCGTCGGCTTGTAGGCGACAAAACCATTCACAGACTCACTAAATTTTGTTAAGCAGACATAATACAATTCTTTTGGGACTCGTTCGCCGCGATCAAAACCGCGAAAATCTTCGTTTGTGTAGGCCAGCGAAATTTGAATGGCCCGATCCGGTCGGAAATTAAAAAAGATAACCCCATCGTGATCTTCCACTAGACCGCTCGGTTCCCCTCGTTCGTTCGCAATGACCGTCGGCATCACAAACTCATCATACACACTTTTGTCATATGATTCCTTAACTGCTTGCAACGGATCTTCGTATTTAGGGCCTTCCCCATAAACCATCGCTCGATAAGATTTTTCCGTTCGTTCCCAGCGTTTGTCTCGATCCATTGCGTAATATCGACCTTGCACAGTCGCAAACGCCCCAACACCCAATTGCTTCATTTTATCGTTTGCGCGTTGAATGTATTGAAGCGCTGTGCCTGGCGCTACATCGCGTCCATCTAAAAACGCATGCACAAACACGCGTTCAACCTGCTCTTTTTTCGCCAACTCTAATAACGCAAATAGATGGTCGATATGACTATGTACGCCTCCATCTGATAGTAGACCATACAGGTGCAGCTTTGTGCCTTTTTGCTTCACATGTTTCATTGCTCCTAGCAACGTCTGGTTAGCAAAAAAAGAGCCCGCCTGAATATCACTGCTTACCCGGGTGAAGTCTTGGTAAACGACTCTGCCAGCGCCTAAGTTTAAATGGCCTACCTCGGAATTGCCCATTTGACCTTCCGGCAAACCGACCGCCTTGCCGCTAGCGCCGATTAATGTATGCGGATATCTTTGCCACAAACGATCAAAATTCGGTTTCTCCGCATGATAAACCGCATTCCCATCCGTTTCTTCTCGCATTCCGAAACCATCCAAAATAATCAAAGCGACGGGTTTGGGTTTATTCATTCCGCAGCTCCTTTAACTAAGGCTATAAACGAATCAGGCGTAAGACTCGCCCCTCCGACAAGAGCCCCATCAATATCAGATTGTGACATAAAACCTTGAATATTTTGTGGGTTGACGCTACCGCCATATTGAATTCGAACCTGTTCGGCCCATTGTGAACCGAATTGCTCGGCTATACATCCGCGGATCGCCTTAATCACTTCGTTAGCTTCTTCAGCTGTTGCTGTCTGCCCTGTGCCAATCGCCCATATCGGCTCATATGCAATCACGATTTGATTCAACTGTTCAGCGCTCAGTTCACTTAAAGCAGCTGTAATTTGCCCGTTGACGATCGTCGATGTTTGCCCCGCTTCGCGCACAGACAAATTTTCGCCGACGCAAACAATTGGCATTAACCGCGCATCCAACGCGGACCGAACTTTACGGTTGACCGTTTCATCCGTTTCATTGAAATACGCGCGACGCTCCGAATGACCAATAATAACGTACTTTACGCCAATTTCAGCTAACATCCCTGGGCTAACCTCTCCCGTAAAAGCCCCTTCCGATTCCCAGTGAACATTTTGAGCGCCAAGCGCGATGTTTTTAGCGCGTAAAGGTTCGGTTAAGCTAAACAAAGCAGTGAATGGAGCGCAAACGACAACATCCACTTCCTGTTCTACGACAGGAAGGTGTTGAACAAATGAGTCCGCCTCCGCAATTGTTTTAAACATTTTCCAGTTCCCCGCAATAATCGGTTTTCTCATCTCTACACCTACTTATCCTGCAATATCGTGACACCTGGCAATTGCTTGCCTTCCATGTACTCCAAGGAAGCGCCGCCACCTGTAGAAATATGCGACATCTTTTCAGCTACTCCCGTTTTCTCCACGGCAGCCACCGAATCTCCGCCACCGATAATCGTCGTTCCGTTCACTTCCGCCATAGCTTGGGCGATTGCTTCTGTTCCTTTCATAAAGGTTGGCATTTCAAACACACCCATCGGCCCATTCCAAACGACCGTTTTTGAAGCGGCAATAACTTGCCGATACGTTTCAGCGGTATCTGGACCAATATCGAGCGCCTGCCAGCCTGGAGGAATCGCATCGACTGACACAATCTGCGTTTCGGCGTCATCGGCGAATCGATCCGCGACCACAACGTCAGTTGGAATATAAAATTTAACACCTTTTTGTTTCGCTTGGGAGATGAAAGAAGCGGCCAATGAAACTTTGTCCTCTTCTAATAAAGAAGCTCCAATCTCGTGTCCAAGAGCTTTTATAAACGTATTGGCAAGACCGCCGCCAATAATCAAATGATCCACTTTATCTAACAAACTTTCAATTACGCCAATTTTATCCTTTACTTTGGCGCCGCCAATAATGGCTGTAAAGGGGCGGGTTGGATGGCTTAACGCGCTTCCTAAAAATTGAATTTCTTTTTCCATCAGGAAACCCGAGACAGCAGGCAAATAATGCCCAATTCCTTCTGTCGAAGCATGCGCTCGATGAGCGGCCCCAAATGCGTCATGTACAAACAGATCTGCTAAGTCAGCAAATTGCCGCGCCAGTTGTGGATCATTTTGTTCTTCACCTGGCAGAAAACGGACGTTCTCTAGCAGCAAGACATCGCCGTTTTGCAGCTCGTTCACTTGCTTCTTTACAGCTTCTCCAATCACTTCATTTGCTTTTTGAACGGGCTTATTTAAACAATCCGACAACCTTTTTGCCACTGCCGTCAGACGCAGCCCTTCGTTGATCTGTCCTTTCGGACGACCCAAATGACTAGCAAGGATCACCTTTGCCCCTTGTTCAATTAAGTATTGAATTGTTGGCAATGCGGCTCGAATCCGAGTATCGTCTGTGATCTGTCCATTATTCATCGGTACATTAAAATCAACCCGACAAAACACTTTCTTCCCTGATACATCCACATCGCGAACCGTTTTTTTCAAGATCAAGCCCCTAGCCTCCTCTTTACATACCGAAAAGGGAGAAGCCCTGTCTCCCTTTTTTATGTTTGACCTCTTTTATTTTACTGTTCCAAGCCCTTTTTGGCAATAAATTCCGCTAAATCAAGCACCCGATTCGAATAACCCCATTCGTTATCATACCATGAAATGACTTTTACGAGGTTCCCTTCAAGAACCATTGTCGATAGAGCATCGATTGTAGAAGAGGCCGAATCCCCGTTAAAATCACTTGAAACAAGCGGTTCCTCCGTATACCCTAAAATGCCTTGCAACGGACCTTCAGCCGCTTCGCGAAAAGCGCCGTTTACTTCTTCTACCGTCACATCTCGCTCTAGTTCCGCGACCAAATCAACGACCGATACATTCGGAGTCGGCACACGAATCGCAAATCCGTTTAACTTTCCTTTTAGCTCAGGCAACACGATTCCAACCGCCTTCGCCGCGCCCGTCGATGTTGGAATAATATTTTCAGCAGCGGCCCGAGCCCGACGTAAATCTTTATGCGGCAAGTCTAAAATTTGTTGGTCATTTGTATAGGAATGCACCGTCGTCATCAATCCGCGCCGAATCCCGAACTGATCATGCAACACTTTCGCAAAAGGAGCCAAACAGTTGGTTGTGCATGATGCGTTTGAAATGATCCGATGGTTTTGCGGATCGTACTGCTCTTCATTTACGCCTAACACGACTGTAATATCAACATCTGTGCCCGGAGCCGAAATAATTACGCGTTTCGCTCCCGCCTCCAGATGTTTTGCCGCATCTTCGCGTTTTGTAAAACGTCCTGTGCTTTCTAAAACAATATCAACGCCAAGCTTACCCCAATCCAGTTGAGCTGGATCACGTTCGGCAAACACCGTTAATTTTTTTCCATCCACAATAATCGTATCGCCGTCCACTTTTACATCCGTGTTTAGCTTACCATGAACAGTATCATATTTTAAGAGATGAGCTAACGATTTTGCGTCCGTTAGATCATTAACTGCAACAATTTCTATATTTGGATACGCTAAGGCGGCTCGAAACACATTTCTACCGATTCGACCAAACCCGTTAATCCCGATTCTCACCATTCAAATTCCTCCCTCAATTTCCCACCATACTCTACCTCATTATACTTCATTTTCACACGTTGGTTTAATACAACCATTAGTATGATGCAGGATCGATTCATCCATTCGTTCGATACGAGGCAGTTTACGTCGCGGAGTCTTGTCAGGTGCCGCTAGCCCCCCAGAACAAGCCCTAATTTCTAAATTAGAAGCCTGTTGTTCAATCAACGGTATCTCTTTCTTTTTGCGGAAGGCAAAATACCGAGTTGCTCCCGGTATTTTGCCACTGTTCTGCGTGAAATCGAGATGCCTTCCGCATTCAAACGGTCACTCAATTTTTGGTCGGATAGCGGTCGGCTCCCGTCCTCTTTCTTAATCCACGCGCTTAACTTTGCTTTGACACTCTCCGATGAGGTCATCTCGCCGCGTATTGTCGACACGCCAGATGAAAAGAAGTATTTTAGCGGAAAGATACCGCGAGGCGTTTGCGCGTACTTGTGATCCGTCGCCCGACTAACGGTCGATTCATGAGCCCCGATCACCTCCGCAATTTCTTTAAGTGTCATCGGCTTTAAAAAAGCGACTCCCTTTTCAAAGAACGATCGCTGGGTATGAACGATCGCTTCCGTTACGCGATAGAGCGTCAAGTTGCGTTGTTCGATGCTTTTAATTAACCAGCGAGCATCGCGCAGTTTTTCTCGCATATAGTGGCGGACCTCTTGTTCTTGCCGACTAATTGTTCGGTAATTTTCGCTAATCTTCAGATGAGCCGCAAAGCGGTCATTGACCGAAATGATCCATTCATTTGCCGCGCGATCAACAAATACATCCGGAATGATATAGTGGGAAATAAAACGTTCGTAACGTAAACCGGGTCGCGGGTCCAAGTCACGGATCTGGTCGATGGCTGCTTGGACTTGTTGCAAGCTCACTTTTAGACTCGTCGCAATTTGCTGCATTTTTCCATCCGCTAATGCTTGAATATGATTTTTGACAATCTGATAAGCAAGGCTTTCTCCCATTCCTTTTACCGATAACTGGATCATTAAACATTCTTTTAAATTTCTGGCTCCGATCCCATGCGGCTCTAAACTTTGCACAATCCCCAAGGCCTTTCTTGCCTCTTTAAGTTCAACCTGACAAGCAACAGCTAGTTGTTCAACCGTCAAATCTAGGTACCCTTTTTCATCTAGATTTCCAACTAGGCAGGCGCAAACAGTTTGTAATCTGGCGTCAAGTGATTGAATTCCCGCGAGTTGCCCAAGCAACTCACTTTCGAGCGATTGCGTTTGGTCCGCTACCCGTTCTAACGGATCAAATTCATTGTCGATTGAGCGAACAGCCGAAGCGCTGTAGTCCCCTTGAGCGCGGGCCCGAATATAATCCGACCATTCAAAATTAGTTTCCGAAAGATGTTCGGAAAGATCTTCTCTAGAGGTTAGCTCTATATGGATTGGCTCCAGGGCTGGATTTTCATTCATCTGTTGATGGATAAAATCAACAAGATCAGCGGCAGACAACTGTAAGATCGCAATTGCCTGTCTTAATTCCGCGGTCATCGCCAATTTCATGCTCTGCTCCTGAAAGAAACCGTAACCCATTTGCACGTGGTTGTCCCCTCTTTCATCACGTTCAACTATTTTTGTCTGTCTATTTATATGCGCAGACATTCCACTAATGCCGCGGCAAATCGAACGTAGCCTCTTGTCAAAAAGTGAGGTATTTTGAAGAATGTTTGTAATTGAAAACGCTTTCTATGTGAGCTATACTTAACCTAATCCTGATACCATTGTTCAGGTTTCTCTCCACTCCTATCTTATCCATCCCACCGAATCGGTTCGGTGGATTTTTTTTGCGTTATTGTCGGCGAAGTATAAAATAGGGTCCAAATGTGAATATAGTAAGGGACTGGAAATAAATTATTTTGACCTTCATTGACCTTCAGCTTTATTTCATGTACTATGTAGATGTAAGCGTGTAATTAATACAATAGCGCCTAAAAACTGAGAGGAGGATCTTTGATGTTAGTACCTACCGTCATCGAACAAACCAATCGTGGAGAACGAGCTTATGATATTTATTCTCGATTACTGAAGGATCGGATTATCTTCCTTGGTACGCCGATTAATGATGTTGTAGCGAATAGCGTTGTCGCTCAGCTGTTATTTTTGGCGGCGGAGGACCCAGATAAAGATATCAATCTGTACATAAATAGTCCTGGCGGTTCAATTACTGCGGGCATGGCGATTTATGATACGATGCAATTCATTAAGCCTGATGTATCGACGATCTGTATTGGAATGGCCGCAAGCATGGGGGCCTTTCTGCTTTGCGCGGGGACGAAGGGCAAGCGCTTTGCTCTTCCAAATAGCGAAGTGATGATCCACCAGCCATTAGGCGGGGCGCAAGGGCAAGCAAGCGATATTGAAATCAGCGCGAAACGCATCATTCGTATGCGTGATCATCTTAACTCGATCATGGCCGAACGTACAGGTCAACCGAAAGAACGGTTAGAGCAAGACACGGATCGCGATAACTTTATGAGCGCCGCGGAAGCGAAAGACTATGGATTGATTGACGATGTTATCCAAAATATTGAACAACAGAAAAAATAAACAAGTCGCCTGCGGGCGGCTTGTTTTATTGTTATGGCAGGCAGAAAAAAGAGCCCTGTTCAGGGGGCCCCTCTTACACTTCTTCTTTTTCTACAAGCGCTTTCAAACTAGCGACCGCTTCACTAGCGTCAGTTCCTTCCGCGGAGATCGCGATTTCGGTTCCCGTCCGCACCGCTAGACTCATGATCCCCATGATGCTCTTAGCATTAACCTTCTTACTCCCTTTTTCTACAAAAACATCCGCTGTATATTTATTTGCTTCTTGGACAAAGAATGCTGCTGGGCGTGCTTGCAAGCCTGTTCTCAACCTAACTGTCGTAAGTTCGCGAGCCACGTTCATTCCTCCCATTCCCTTCGTTTCCTATGGATTTATTATATCATAAAGAAGGGTGTTCTTTTAATTTGTTAGCGATTTCATTTAGTTTTCTCAGACGATGGTTAATGCCCGATTTACTAATTTTCCCGCTCGGAATCACTTCGCCAAGCTCGGATAAATTTAGATCCGTATGTTTCATGCGCGCTTCCGCCACTTCCCGAAGCTTATCGGGTAGTTTTTCTAAGCCCATTTTTCGCTCAATCAATTTAATGTTTTCAATGTGTTTCATTGCTGCTGTAACCGTCTTATTTAGATTGGCGGTTTCACAATTAACGAGACGATTCACCGAATTGCGCATGTCCCTGACAATTCGCACGTCTTCAAAATACAGCAAAGCCTGATGGGCTCCAATCAAACTAAGAAATTCAGTAATTTTTTCGCCTTCTTTTAAGTACATCACGAACCCTTTTTTTCGCTCAATATACCGAGCATTTAACCTAAAACGATTCGTCAACGCTTTTAAATCTTTACAATGCTGCTGATAGATTGTAAAAATCTCTAAGTGGTAACTATTTGATTCAGGATGATTGACAGAACCTCCCGCCAGAAACGCTCCTCTTAAATAAGCCCGTTGACAACAATCTTTCTGAATCGTTTCCGTTGGAATTCCTTGGGTGATCGTCCCATCGCGATAAATTTGTAGAGACTCGAGAATATCCTGGGCCCCTGTCGATAGACGCACGATATAAACGTTATTCTTCTTTAATTGCATCTTTTTACGAGCCAGCAGTTCCAGATGAATGTCAAATTGCTCTTTTAAAAGGGTATAGATGCGCCGAGCAATCGCCGCATTTTCCGTGACGATATCGAGCAAAAAACGCCCGTTACCAAACCGAATGCTTCCATTCATACGGATCAACGCCGCCAACTCCGCTTGTGAACAGCACGGCGTTCGATCCAATTGCGTTAGTTCTTTTTTGGTTAAGGCTGCAAAAGACAATGATCAGTCACCTCACTTCGACTCAAGGAGTCCCATGATCGCATCCCCTACCTTTAATGCGTTATGACGCAGGTAAGTTTCATAGATCACAAAATTGTCCTCAATGATCTCAAAACCAAAGCGGCTTAACCTTTCCGGATGATACGCAACGGGCAAAGCTCCTTTTTCTTTGTACCTGGCCAACACAGCACTCGGAATTTGCGCGTTGTTCACGATAATCGTTTGGAACAAATCGGCGCCGACATGATTATACAAGGCGTTCACATGATCAGCCGCGTCATAATGGTCTGTTTCGCCTGGTTGAGTCATGACGTTACAAATGTAAGCTTTCTTCGCAGACGCATCTTTCACTGCCCGTGAAATTCCCGGCACGAGTAAATTAGGTAAAATACTCGTATATAAACTGCCCGGACCGAGCAAGATCAAATCCGCTTGATAAATCGCCTCGATTGCCTCTTCAAGCGGATCAACGTCTTTGGGCTCTAAAAAAACACGCTTGATTTTCTTGCCCGTTTTCGGGATTTGCGATTCACCAGAGACGATCGTGCCGTCTTCCATCTCCGCATTTAAAATAATCGCTTGATTCGCGGCGGGCAAAACTTGTCCGCGCACTGCTAAAACACGGCTAATTTCTTTGACAGCCGTCACAAAATCACCTGTAATTTCTTTCATCGCGGCAATAAATAAATTGCCTAAACTATGCCCCGCTAAACCCGCTCCAGAGGAAAAACGATGTTGAAACAAACTCGCCAGCAAAGGTTCTGTATCCGCTAAGGCAACGATTACGTTGCGAATGTCGCCTGGCGGCGGCATGGATAATTCTTCGCGCAGACGCCCTGAACTACCGCCGTCATCAGCGACTGTGACGATAGCGGTAATATCCATTGGTTTTTCCTTCAATCCGCGCACAAGCACAGACAAGCCAGTTCCTCCGCCGATCACGACGACCTTTTTAAGCTGTTCTCCTTCAAGCTCGGCGACCCTTTCCATCTCTGACACCTCACTCTTATTACGAGCGACGATCTCTTTCAATATCGCGGTGACTTACCCTCGTAATATAGTTTTCTTTAAACTTCTGACCAAGATGCTCGACGATGGAGACAGAGCGGTGTTTTCCACCAGTGCAACCGATTCCAATCACGAGTTGGCTTTTCCCTTCCCGCTGGTAATGCGGCAGCGTGTAACCGATAAAATCATCTAATTTCTCGAGAAATTCAATTGATTGATCCCACTGAAAAACATAATCAGAAACTTCTGATTCGAGCCCTGTCTTTGGCCGCAATTCATCGATATAATGCGGGTTTGGCAAAAACCGTACATCAAAGACAAGATCCGCATCAATCGGAATCCCATATTTAAAACCGAAAGAAGTAATGTTAACGATCATCTTAGTTTCTATTGTTGAAAAATAACTCGCTATTTTTTCTTTTAACTGAACGGGCTTTAATTGACTGGAATCAACGATTAGGTTTGCTCTCCCTTTCAGTTCCTCTAGCATTTTCCGTTCCGCTTCAATCCCTTCCAATGGAAGCCCCTCTGGGGCAAGCGGGTGACGTCGTCTCGTTTCTTTATAGCGCTGCACAAGAATTTGATTGGATGAATCTAAAAATAAGATTTGATGATGAATGTGTTGCATTTCCTCTAACTGCGAAAGCGCGTCGGATAGCGTGTCAAAAAATTCGCGACCGCGCAGGTCAATGACAAGGGCAACCTTTTTTATCCTTCCGCCCGACTGTTCAATTAATTCGGCGAATTTAGGGATCAATTGCGGCGGTAAATTATCCACACAAAAGAAGCCTAAATCCTCTAAACTTTGCACGGCAACCGTTTTTCCCGCTCCCGACATCCCTGTAATTATAAGAAGATTGATCTGTTCCGACATGACTTGCCACCTCAATCCTTTTCCATAAATTCTATTTTACCATCTACTATAAAAAAAAGCAGCGTGATTCCACTGAATCACGCCTTTGTACTCAAGAATTGTCTCAATTTTTAATTAGTTTGCTCTTCTTTTAACTTTTCTTCTAAGTCTTCGACATAAATCTGGGCGCTTTGCGCGGCGATTCCGCCGTCACCTGTCGCTGTTACGATTTGCCGCAATAGCTTTTCTCGAACATCACCCGCGGCAAAAACCCCATCCACTTCTGTTTTCATATTTTCATCGGTCAAAATATAGCCCGCTTCGTTCGTAATCGCTAAGTTTTCAAATGGCTTTGTTAACGGATCCATTCCCACATAGATAAACGCTCCATCACAAGCATATTCTGTTTGCTCGCCGGTTTTTACATCTTCAATCAAAACACCGCTTACTTTTGAATCTCCTTTGATTTCCTTAACGACAGAATCCCAGATCACCTCGATCTTTGGATTCTCAAAGGCGCGGTCTTGGATGATCTTCTGGGCGCGGAACTCATCGCGACGATGAATGATCGTTACTTTCGAGGCAAAACGGGTTAAGAAAATCGCTTCTTCCACCGCCGAGTCCCCTCCGCCGATGACAACCAGTTCCTTCTCACGGAAGAACGCTCCGTCACAAACCGCGCAATACGAAACGCCGCGACCGGTAAATTCCTTTTCACCTGGAGCGCCTAACAATCGATGTTCAGCCCCTGTGCAAATAATCAACGATTTTGCTAAATATTCCTGATCGCCAACGAACACTTTTTTGTACGGATAACTGTTCTCCACCCCTGATATGTCCCCGTAAGCATATTCAGCGCCAAGTTTGGTCGCGTGATCATACATTTTCGTCGACAAATCAGGTCCAAGGATTGATTCATAACCAGGATAATTTTCAATCGCTTCTGTATTTGCCATCTGTCCGCCTGGCATCCCTCTCTCTAACAATAAGGTAGACATATTTGCTCTCGCTGTATAAACGGCTGCCGTTAACCCTGCGGGCCCGGCCCCGACAATAATCACATCGTACACTTTCGATTCCATCATCCAACCATCCTTTCTCAATTAAATAGCTGTCATGTTAGTATACTTTATATCTATAATTATTCCAAATAACAAGGAACCTGTACAACGCAGGTTCCTTGATTTTTTCTTATTTTTCGCGAATCGTATCCACGTTTTTCTTCACAGTTTGAGCGCTGACACTATAGCTTTGCGCCAGTTCTTTATACGAGGTCGGCGTAATCAAATATTCAAGCGCCGCCGCCCACGCTTTTGGCTTGCGAATGATCGGCACATTTGGATAACGCGCTTGGATAAATTCCGTCCACAACTGTTGAGCCGCTTCCTGCTCCTCACCCGTTAACCGATCACGCAAACAATTAACCACCTCTTTCCAACTGGATCGCCAGCGAATTGTAGGTTGATTAGAACCTGCATAGCCTAACGTGCCTAGCACAAAGTTAGCCATCTGTTTCAGATCGTCCTCTTGTTCAGGATCAGCTACAAACTCTTTCAGCGCTTCAATTACCTCTTGATCCCCTAACCATTCAAACGCTTGCAGCACTTGTAATTTCGTTTCCCGATCCCCATGCCGCAAAGCCCACAGGAAAGAAGAACGAATGAACGGGTCGCGTTCCATGCTATCTTGCAAAGCTTCTTTTTTCTTTGATTCCTGATAATGATGGGGAACTTGATAATAATAGGGCGCTTCCCTATGCGTCTGCCCACTCTCAATCCAATCCAAATAGTAAGGCGCAATCGGCGACTCGGGATCTTCGCGCTGCACCCACTTCCAATATTTCTTCGCCTCTTGGTAGCGGCCAAGATTAAATGCTGAAACCGCGCAATAGTGGTACAAATGAAAATCGAGCCGCCAGGCATACGCGGACATTTTTTTGAACAGTTGGTAAGCGGCGTCATGCTCGCCTAACACACCAAGCGTAATGCCTAGTTTATAGGCTTGGTCATATTGAAGCGGTATGATCTTACGCAACTCTTTTAGCAACGCGCTCAGTTCTTCTAATTCCTGTTGTTGATAATAAAGGATCGCTAAGTTGCACAGCGCATGGATATTGCAAGGATCCTGCTCCAATACGGATCGGATCATTTGATGCGCCTTCTCAATCTCCCCTTTATAGTAATAACAAAGCGAAAGGTTGTTTCTAGCGGCAATAAAATCAGGATGATCCTCTAGTAATTGCGATAACAATTTTTCCGCCTGCTGAAATCTTCCTTCCTCCATCATCGTTCTCGCTTGTTCGTGGAGAATCGTCTTTTCATCCTCTTCCAAGTTTAAATCTTCTGTTAAAGGAGGATGATTCAAATCTTGAGCGACATACTCCAAAATTTCAACCGCATCTTTGGCAAAGCGCCCTTTCGGATCTTTGCGCAAATAAAGATAGGCGTGTTCCTCCGCTTGCTCTAGCAAATCCATATATACATAGTTACAGGCCAAATAATAATGGCATTCCGCAGCATTATCATCGAATTTTTTTAAAACATTCATTAAAATTTCATTAGACTCTGAAAACTTTCCAAGGTGTCCGAGCACCCCCGCCATATTGCATAGATGACTTGGGTTTTTCGGTTCCATCTCTCCCGCGCGTTTAAAGTAGCGCAATGCCTTGGAATAATTATAGCGGTCGAGGGAACGATTCGCTCTTTCCGCAAAAAAGTCGGCTGTCAATTTTAACGATATAATATTTGAAGACATGTTGACTCCTCACATCCCATTTGATAGTTCCAGTATATCATATTTACAGTTAATAAAAAGATTTGGAAATTATTTGATGCTCGCTTGGAGGCAAAAAAAAGAGACCCTCGCTGGATCTCTTTAAGATTCGAATCGTTTCGATAGTTCGTTTAATACTTCGTCGAAAGAAAGCTGTTGTTCACGCAGCAAGACGAGCAAATGGTAAATTAAGTCACTTGTCTCATAGCGAAGTTCATCATGATCCCGATTTTTGGCGGCAATGATCACTTCACTCGCTTCCTCCCCAACCTTCTTCAAAATTTTATCGACGCCTTCCTCAAACAAATACGTTGTGTACGCCCCTTCGGGCCGCTCGGCATGTCGCTTGGCGATCAATGTTTCAAGGTTCGCTATGATATTAAAACGATCTGATCCCATTGGCTCGGATTCACCATTAAGCGACCGAAAGCAACTGTACGTGTTTTCGTGGCAGGCTGGACCGGCAGGTTCCACTTTAATCAACAACGTATCCCCATCGCAATCGAGGGCGATGTTGTTCACTTGTTGCGTATTCCCTGATGTCGCTCCCTTATGCCACAATTGTTGTCGCGAACGACTCCAAAACCATGTTTGCCCGCTTTCGATTGTTTTCTGAAGCGACTCCTTATTCATATAGGCCATCATCAGCACTTCTTTACTTTGCGCGTCCTGCACGACAGTCGGAATTAAGCCGCTCTCATCAAATTTTATTTTCTCCCAATCAACTTTCATCGCGAACCTCGACTCCTTTCTCCTTAAGAAACCGCTTCACGTCCCGAATCGTTACTTCTTTATAATGAAAGATCGAGGCGGCCAAGCCTGCAGCCGCTTTGCCTTCTGTAAAAGCGGCTAGGAAATGGTCCGCATTTCCTGCTCCGCCCGAGGCGATTACAGGGATTTGAACCGCTTCCGCAATCGCCCGCGTTAAACCAATATCAAAACCGTCTTTATGCCCGTCGGCGTTCATGCTCGTTAGTAAAATTTCGCCCGCCCCAAACGATTCTGCCTGTTTGGCCCATTCAACCGCGTCTAAACCACTTTGCGTACGCCCGCCATGTGTGTACACATCCCATGCTTGCCGTTGTTCATTCCAACTGGCGTCAATCGCAACGACAATCGCCGCAGAACCAAAGGCTTGGGCCCCTTCGCTAATCAACTCAGGATTGGCAGCTGCTGACGTATTCATCGACACCTTGTTAGCTCCCGCTTGCAGAACGCGTCGCATATCTTCGACACTATTTATCCCGCCGCCGACAGTTAACGGAATCGTCAATTTTTCAGCCGCCGCTCGGATGACGTCAACCATGGTAGCTCGTCCTTCCTGCGATGCGGATATATCCAGCAGGACAAGCTCATCGGCCCCCTCGCGACTATACAGTTCCGCCAGTTCGACAGGATCACCCGCGTCACGCAAGCCGACAAAGCTAACCCCTTTTACAACGCGTCCATCTTTCACATCGAGACAAGGGATGATTCGTTTCGTGCCCATCCTAGTTCACCTCGACTTCTTTTAACGCATCAGCAAGTGTAAAACGGTCCATATAGAGCGCTTTACCGACGATCACACCGCTAATCCCGTCCGCCGCGTGGGGAGCCAATTGTTTCAGGTCCTCCATCTTGCTGACTCCGCCCGAAGCAATTACCGTCACATTCGCTTCACGCGCCAGTTCAAGGTTTCCTTTAATATTTGGTCCTTCCAGTGTGCCATCGCGGGCGATGTCGGTGTAAATGAACACCTCCGCCCCTTTTTTAGCTAACTCGCGAGCCAACGTGTCCGCTTTCACTTCCGATGTTTCCAACCAGCCGTGCGTCGCCACATACCCTTCGCGAGCATCAATGCCGATCACGATTTTCGAGCCGCCAAAGGTCGCCAACGCTTCTTCAGCAAACGGTCGATCTTGAATCGCAGAGGTTCCTAAAATAACGCGGGCAACTCCGCCATCCAAATACTTACGCGCATGTTCCATCGTTCGAATTCCCCCGCCAACTTGAATGGGAACGTTGACCGTCCGCGCCATTTCCAAGATCGCCTCATCATTGACAGGCGCCCCCGCCTTAGCTCCATCCAAGTCAACGACATGGATCCAAGCGGCGCCCTGCTGTTCCCACTGTTTTGCCATATCGACTGGAGAATCGCCATACACTGTTTCTTGATCATAATCTCCCTGAAACAACCGCACACATTTTCCGCCGCGAATATCGATCGCCGGATAGATGATAAATTCACTCATGCTAAAATCCCTCCTCGACCCTTTTACAGTAGTCCTTTTGTCGACGGCACACCTTTGACGCGCGGATCGATCGTCACCGCCTCATCTAAGGCTCGTCCCAACGCTTTGAAAATCGCCTCGATCATGTGATGCGTATTCATGCCGTAATGAAGAATGATATGTAAATTCATACGCGCTTCCAAGGCAAGTTTGGACATAAATTCATGAACCAATTCGGTCGGGAATTGACCCACCTGTTGGCTTGGATAAGAGGCCCGGTATTCCAAATGGGGCCGATTGCTTAAATCAATCACCACTTGAGCCAACGTTTCATCCATTGGAACGAATGAATTTCCGTACCGCTTGATTCCCTTTTTATCGCCGAGCGCCTCACGCAATACGTTTCCTAAACAGATCGCGACATCTTCCACTGTATGGTGGTAGTCGATCTCGATATCGCCAACCGCTTTTACGGTTAAGTCAAACTGCCCGTGTTTCGTAAATAAATCTAACATATGATCTAAAAAAGGAACGCCTGTATCAATCTCTGTCTTCCCTTCCCCATCGATCGAAAAACTTAATTCAACACTCGTTTCCGTTGTTTTACGACTAATTTGACTGCTACGCATCTTTTAGTTACCCCTTTCTTTCTTCAACCGCAATTCGATCGCTCGAGCATGGGCGGTTAATCCTTCCGATTCAGCCATAGCGATAATTTTCGGTCCATGTTCAAGTAAATCTTGCTTACTATATGAAATTAAACTCGATTTTTTAATGAAGTCATCCACATTTAACGGGGATGAAAAACGAGCGGTGCCATTCGTCGGAAGTACGTGGTTCGGCCCCGCAAAATAGTCTCCAACTGGCTCTGAACTGTATTCGCCAAGAAAGATCGCGCCTGCATTCTCAATTTTGCCTAGCTGCTCAAACGGATGCTCGATCATCACTTCGAGATGTTCAGGCGCAAGCTCGTTAACGACTTTGATCCCTTCTTCCAAATCCTCAACGAGACAGATCGCTCCATAATCCCGAATCGAAGCTTCAGCAATTTCTCGACGCGGCAAATTGGCGAGTTGCTGCTCCAATTCAATTTGCGTCTGCGCCGCTAACTCTTTTGACGGTGTGACCAACACGGCCGATGCCATCGGATCATGTTCCGCTTGCGACAACAGATCGGCCGCGATATAGGCTGGATTCGCCAGTTCATCAGCTAATACAACAATTTCACTTGGTCCAGCGACCATATCAATGTCAACAAGACCGAACACCTCACGTTTCGCCAGGGCAACATAAATGTTACCGGGCCCGACAATTTTATCAACTGATCGGATGGTCTTTGTCCCGTACGCGAGGGCTGCGATCGCTTGCGCTCCACCAACTTTGAAAATTTCAGTTACACCCGCAATTTTCGCGGCGGTAAGCACCCCCGGATCAATGCGACCTTCTTGATTCGGGGGCGTCACCATCACAATTTCTTTCACACCCGCAACTTGAGCGGGAATCGCGTTCATCAGTACTGATGAAGGATAAGCCGCCGTGCCGCCAGGAACATAAATCCCGACCCGTTGCAATGGACGCACCAACTGACCAAGCATCGTTCCTGTCGGTGAGGTTTCGATCCACGATTGACGCGCTTGTTTTTCATGAAAACGTCGAATATTAATGGCAGCCGCTTCTAACGCTTCCCGCACTTGCGAGGACACCTCATCAAGCGCGTTGTTCCGTTCCTGTTCGGTCACAGCCAGCTGCTCTAAGCGAACACGATCAAACTGTTCTGTAAAGGAAAAGACAGCCTGATCTCCTGTTTCCTTTACAGCGCTTATGATAGATAGTACGGCTTGGCGCTGAGTTTCTGTTCCTGTGTCGACATCTCTTTTTGTAGAGAAGTGAGCGGCGTTGACGATCTTGATCATACTTCTACTCCTTTCGGAACCACGGTTGAAAATTTATCAATTATAAAATCAATGGCCTCGCTCTTCATCCGATAACTAACCCGATTGGCAATCAATCGGCTCGTAATCGAGGTGATCGTTTCCAACTCAACTAAGCCGTTATCTTTTAACGTTTGACCCGTCGATACAATATCGACAATCCGATCCGCCAAACCAATTAACGGGGCCAGCTCAATCGAACCGTTCAGCTTGATAATTTCGACCTGAGCTCCTTGTTCACGGAAGTAGCGCGACGCTAATTTCGGAAATTTGGTGGCTACTCGCGGCGCGTCTGTTGGCTGCCAATCAGGCAGACCCGCCACAGACAACCGACAGGCGCTAATCTTTAAATCGAGCAATTCATATACATCGCGTTCTTCTTCCAGCAACACATCTTTGCCAACGACACCGATATCGGCGACACCATATTCAACATACGTCGGCACATCGACAGGCTTTGCTAGAATAAAGTCCATTCCCGCCTCTTCAACAGGGATAATCAACTTACGTGACTCCTCAAATTCGGGCGGAATAGCCAAACCCGCTCGACGCAGTAGCTCCACCGCTTCTTCAAAAAT
Organism: Ammoniphilus oxalaticus; assembly: GCF_003609605.1. Lineage (NCBI taxonomy): Bacteria > Bacillati > Bacillota > Bacilli > Caryophanales > Paenibacillaceae > Ammoniphilus > Ammoniphilus oxalaticus. The sequence continues at coordinate 156,416 of NZ_MCHY01000011.1, forward strand.
TCTTCCCTTCGGCATTGCCACGGTCAATCTAGGCATCGACTCCACCTCCTCTGAGATCGATCAATCCATCCACAGGCGCGCTGGGCGGGACGGTTCCCATGATGACGATTGCTTCACCGCGCAGCTCCCGCGCTTTACGAATCGCCTGCGCCCTCGTTTGCTGATCATAAATAATATACATCTTTCTTTCTGTCGATTGCGGTTGTAATGGCGACGCTTCAATTAAACGGTCCATCTTAATCGCAAAGCCTGTCGACGGGTTATCGACGCCAAAACGAGAAATCAACTGATCATACCGTCCTCCGCCGCACACAGGCCAACCTTGATCCTTGGCGTACCCCTCAAACAAAATACCTGTATAATAATCCAAACTGCTTAGCAAATTTAAATCAAACATAATATATTCGGTCACTTCATACGCTTCAAGAGCCAACCACAATTGTTGCAAATTACGGACCGCTTCGCGCGCGCGACCATTGACCGTCAACGCTTCCGCATCCGCTAAACGATTGATTCCGCCGCGCAACTTCAAAAGACCGATTAAACGTTCTTTCTCTGTGGCAGCGATCGGTAGGTTGTCCACATCTTCCCGAAACCCAACATAATCAAATTGATGCAGCCGCTCTTTCAGCCTGACTCGATCCTCTTCTTTCGGGACGGTTTCTTCCAATAATCCTTCGATAAACCCAACATGTCCGACAACAATTTTGAACTTCTCTAAACCTGCAGCCCGCAATGCCTCTGATGCCAACGCAATCACTTCCGCATCAGCGTCAATCGTCTCATCCCCGATCAGTTCGACCCCGCTTTGCGTAAATTCAGCATTGCGTCCCGCTTCATGATGTTGCGCCCGAAACACACTCGTATTATACATCAAGCGTAACGGACGCGGTTCATCTTTTAGTAAAGATGATACAACGCGGGCGATCGGTGTCGTCACATCCGGTCTCATCACTAATGTTCGGCCTTGACGGTCCAACAATTTAAACAAGCGATTATCGAGCGTGGCGCTTGCTTCGCCCACCGTCTCGTAATATTCCAACGTCGGCGTCAAAATTTCTTGATATCCCCAACGCATCATACATTGATTCACTCTATATTCGATATCCCGTTGTTTCGCTAACAGATCCGGGAGATAGTCCCGCATCCCTAATGGTTTCTCAAAACTAAGCGGCTTGCTCACGCCGATCCACCTCTTTTACTCTACTTACTTTAGCCTGCTAATAAGATAAAGTGTTTATTGTTGTTAGCATTTTAACACAGTTTCCCAAATAGCGTCAACCTTTTGAAATCAAACCGATTATACTTCCGCTAGTTCGAAAAAAGTAGTCTCCCGCCGACCACGTTTACGCATTCTATTCTTTTAAAAACAGTCCATATTTGCGTTAAACGGTTTACATATCTTAAAATATCCAAGTAAGGGATTATTTTGCAGACAATCATTCTGCAGTAATATATAGAGGAGGTTTTAAAATGGCAGCAAAGGAACAACAAACAACCATTTCTACCGAAATGGAACCCTATCTTAGCGGGGAAAGTTTAATTTTTTTATCGACAGTTGAGGCTGACAGCCAAACACCGAGCGTTTCCGCGATCTCCTGGGTGAAAATGAAAGACAACAAAACGATCCGCATCTCGGTATCAAGTTCTTCTCGCATCGTTGATAACATCAAAGCGAACAAGCGGGTTTCACTTGCCTTTATCGGAAACGAGACTGTCTACTCAATTACTGGCGACGCCACCGTTTTGGAAGATGCGATGGAAGGAATCAACATGCGGTTAGCAAAAATTGAGGTAAAGCTAGACCAAGTATTCGAAAGCATGTTCTGGGGCGCAAAAATTACACAAGAACCGACCTATGAAAAAACATACGATCCAGAAAAGGCGAAAAAGTTAGATGATGATGTGTACGAATTACTAATGAAATAAGTGAAAGGGAGGCTCACTTGAGCCTCCCTTTTCCTATGTTAATGCTACATCCAATGTTTGTTCCATCACGTCCAGCCCCTCAATTAATTGTGAATCTGTAATCACGAGTGGCGGAAGTAACCGCAACACATTACTATGCAAGCCCGCGCTCAATAAAATTACGCCTTTCTGCTGCGCCGTCTGAACAACCTGAGCGGCCGCTTCCCGATTGGGTTGTTTCGATTGCGGGTCTTTAACGAGTTCCAAAGCTCGCATCGCTCCCAAACCGCGAACATCACCGACTTGCGGGTATTTCGATTGCCACGTTTTGAAACGTTCATCCATGATTCGCCCAATTGCTTGCGATCGTTCAATAAGTCCATCCCGTTCGATTAATTTGATTACTTCCAATGCGGCAACACAACCAAGCGGGCTGCCCGCAAACGTACCCCCAATTTCACCGACGTTCGGGGCATCCATAATTTCTGATTTACCAACGACTGCGCTGATCGGTATCCCTGCTCCAAGCGATTTAGAAAGTGTGATCAAGTCAGGTTCCACCCCAAACTGCTCCATCGCAAACATGGAACCTGTTCGAGCAAATCCAGTCTGGATCTCATCAGCGATAAATAAAATGCCGTGTTGTTCGCAAATTTGTTTTAACCCTTGCATAAATGTTTTTGAAGGAACGATAAAACCGCCTTCCCCTTGGACGGGTTCAAGTAAGATCGCCGCAATTTCATCCGCTGGAGCCTCCGCCAAAAAGAAATGCTCCAACTGCTCTAAAAGATGTTGATCAAGCTGTTCATCACTCATTCCATTCGGTTTTCGATAATAGTAGGGATAGCCCAAGCGGTAGGTTTCTGGGGCGAATGGACCAAACTGATATTTATATGGTTTCACCTTACTCGTCAACGACATAGTCAACAACGTTCGACCGTGATAGCCCCGATCAAAAGAAATAATCCCTTTACGTCCCGTGTGCTTGCGAGCGATTTTGACCGCATTTTCGACCGCTTCCGCTCCGCTGTTGGCGAGAAATGTCTTTTTAGCAAAATCGCCAGGCGTAATCCGCGCCAACTCTTCGGCTAATTGCACATAAGGCTCATACATCATCACATTAAAACACGTATGGATATAGTTATCGAGCTGTTGCTTAAGCGCTTGCGTCACAGACGGTGGACAATGTCCAACATTCAACGTACCGATCGCCCCGGCAAAATCGATGAATGTATTCCCGTCAACATCCGTTAGTAACGCCCCTTCCCCTTTTGCCGCAAAAGACAGCACCGTATTAAATGGACCTTGAGCAACGAATTGCTCCTTTCTTTTTAACAGCTCCCGCGCCTTCTGTCCCGGTATCGATGTCCGCATGCGAATGCTTCCCATGCTACCCCCTCCTTTCTAACACTGTATGCTTTCGACTGAGTCAATACATCTATTTCGTAAAGGAAGGAGAGGGCTGGCGAAGCATGGACGGACAATTATGGCCGCTTCGCGGTGGGGATCACGACTGAAATCGGAGAGGAAACGGTCATGAGCGGCACCTTCACAACCGATGCGCCATGAATTCCGAGAGGAAACGGTCATGATCACGCCAGGTTCGTCCCCCTACCGTTGCGCCACCGCGATCATTGCGGGTGAATTTAATTGATACGCTTCCGCTTTAAAATTGCCGTACCACTCAATTTGCTGGAAGCCACTCGTTTCCAATAATCGCCCTAACGCGTCTTTCTTTAAGGGGAGTAATTCGGTCGTTTGTTCAAAAGTTCGATATTGCCCATCATCGCCCGTGACAATCAAACGACCTTGGAACAACAATTTGGCCGCCTTCCATTCATACGTTCGGTAAAATTGAACTTGTTCTCGCTCAATTGGCGGCAAAGCTTGAACCCGATCGGCGATAATTCGGTCGTAATTGACGATTTGGATAATTAAGCGACCTCGTTCGCTTAACAAGTTGAACGCCTTTTCCAATACATCAGCCACTTCGCCTTCGGAAGCTAAGTGGACCAGCGAATTACCTAGGCATATAATCGTATCAAAAGCGCCTGATGGTAACTGGTCCAACTGACGCATGTCCATCGTTCGAATCTCAAGCTCCACCTGAGCCTGCTCTTTTTTACGTTTGATTTGCTTGGTCATATTCGGTTCGAGGTCTGTCGCGGTCACCGTGTATCCTTGTTCGGCCAAGGCGAGCGCCAAACTGCCGCTACCAGCTGCCACATCCAAAATATTCGTTCCCGCGCGCTCGCTTATAAACTGCGCTTGCTGTTGATTAAGCGGGAAAATTTGATCATAGTAGTCGCTTAATATATTGTAAAAACCCATCAAGTTACCTCCTTACAACAATGTAGTCCTTATAGTAGCTAGCCTATCTTATTCAAACAAGTAACGCGGTGAGGTTTCTCACGAACGAGCTTGGGACCGCTTTTCCAGTATACTCCCCTCTTTTCCCCTTTTCATAGTATAATGACTCTAAAAAAACAGACTACGGAGGCGATTCAATGTCAATAGTTACGTTGGATAACATTATCGTCCGTCCCACCGAATTGGATGTGAACGGACACGTCAATAACGCAAAGTACTTGGAATACTTAGAGTGGGGGCGCGAAGCGTGGTATGACGCGGCTGGACTGACGTATGAAACCTTTGAAACGATGGGCATCCAAACCGTCACGGTCAACATTAACATTAACTATCGCAAAGAGTGTCGGCAAGGCGACAAACTTACCGTGAAGACGACCCCGCAAAAAATGGGCAATAGCAGTTACGTCCTTAAGCAAGAAATTATTAACCAGCGCGGCGAGTTGTGCGCGGATGCCCTTGTCACCTCTGTCACGATGGACCTGTCCACACGAAAAGGACGGCCAGCTCCTGAACCGTTACGCATTTTTTTTGGGCAAGGGATAGTCGAAAACAGCGAGCAGAATTGAAGATAAAACAGCCTACAAGATGAAAAGGTCCAATTGACCCTTACGCGCGGAACACTTTATAGGAAGCGTCAGTTGTAAAGGACGCGCAGACCCTTACAGGCCACCCGCCCGAGCGACGGCCCGTCCGCGCGGCATAAAAAGAGGCAACGAAACCGACACTACCTCGGCCGTTGCCTCTTTTCGTCTAACTAACTATGAAAAACATATCCTCGATAGATGAGATCGGCCAATGCCGCCGCCCCGGGGAAATTCAGATACCACGCATAGAATAGCCGCGCTTGCGGGACCGTCACCCATTCGTCTTTCCTCAGGCGATTCAATCCCTTACGAATGGACATGATCAACCCATATATGGACCAATTGATCACAGGGAGATAAAGGATAATAAACCATAGAAAGTTGATCGAGTCTTCCCCAAGATAAAAACGGAACAATGAACATAACGCCGTGACAATCATGAATCTTAGTAATTTACGCATGACCCGTGTCCTTATATCGTTCACGAATCACCTTGGCGGGATTCCCGCCGACAAGGGAGCCTGGAGGCACATCTCGATAAACGAGCGAAGCTGCGGCAACGACGGCCCCGTCGCCGATCGTGATACCAGGTAAAATCGTCGCATTCGCCCCGATCATTACGTTTGAGCCAATCCGCACTTCGCCAATTCGATATTCATCGATCAAGTATTCGTGTGTCATGATTGTCGCATTATAGCCAATAATTGAATTATTGCCGATTGTGATCCGCTCCGGGTACAAAATATCCGGAAGAACTAAAAAAGCGAGCGCCGTATGTTCTCCAATTTTCATGCCTAGAAACACGCGATACATCCAATTTTTCCAACTTGGAAACGGCGTGTAGCGTCCGATTACGATCACAAGAGTATTCAGGAATACCCGCCAAAAGCCAATCGTATTATAAAGTTGCCATAAAGAATTGGGACCCTTAATCGGGTAACGTTCGGTGCGACGCATCGACTTATTCTCCTTTTATAATCGGAATTAAATCCGCCATATCGTTCAATATATAGGTCGGATTGAACTGTTTTAGAAAATCAGGACCTTTCATGCTCCAAGCCACACCTGCTGAATCAATACCGGCCTCTTGAGCGGCCTGGATATCGTATTGACTATCGCCGATCATAATCGTTGTTTGCGGGTCGGCAGCGGTCAGTTCGATCCCTTTCAACACGGGGTCTGGATTCGGTTTATGTTTCTTAGTGCTTTCAAAAGCGACAAAGGCATTCATATACTGATCAATCCCAAATAATTTGGCGCCCATCTCCGCTGTTTTTCTTTGCTTAGTAGTGACAATCCCCATCGTCACGCCCAATGACTGCAATTGTTCCAACGTGTCATTCACTCGCTCAAATTCTTTTACATACTCATCATGGATCTTCAAATTATAGTCGCGATACGCTTCAATTAACGTATCACGCAACTCTTCCCCGCCATAACGACCCATCTGTTCGGCCAATGTTTGCCCCATATGCGAAATAATATCATCGCGCGTATACTGTCCTGGCAAATGGATCCCCAGCACATGCAAAAACGTCGTAATAATTAATTCATTCGTATCGATTAACGTTCCATCCAGATCGAACAGAACCGTTTCATATTTTAACAACTTACGCAAACCACCTTTATTCTCCGTATTTCAGTTTCGCGTAACCCATTTTTCTTCGACCAATCCAGAGTCCAATCGCAACCACGATGATCGCGACACTGATCATTTGCGCGGCGCGTAACGTATCCGTCACCATTAAGCTATCCGTTCGCATCCCTTCAATGAAAAAGCGACCGATCGAATACCAGATTAAATAGGAACAAAATAGTTCCCCGCGACGTAACGGCGCTTTTCTGCGCAACAACAGCAACAGACCGACGCCAAGCAGATTCCAAACCGATTCATATAAAAACGTAGGATGGTGATAAGCCCCTTTAATGTACATTTGTTCAATGATAAAAGTTGGTAATTGCAGCGACTCCAAAAAAGCGCGAGAAACCGGGCCGCCGTATGCTTCCTGATTCATAAAGTTACCCCAACGTCCAACCGCTTGACCAATCAGGATACTCGGAGCGGCAAAATCCGCGATTCGCCAAAAACTGAGTCCTCTTTTACGACAGAAAACAATGCCCGTCAGGATTGCCCCGATTAGCGCGCCATGAATCGCAATCCCGCCTTGCCAAATCGCAATAATTTCCCCAGGATGATGGCGGTAATAATTGTCCCATTCGAAAACAACGTAATAAATGCGGGCGCAAATAATGGATATGGGAACGCCCCACATCACTAAATCTAAAAATACATCTGGATCTAACTCGAAACGCTTCGACTCTCGCATCGCTAGCAGTAAGCCAATCAGGGCTCCTGATCCTAAAATGAGGCCATACCAATGAATCGGGATCGGCCCTAATTGAATAGCGACGGGATTAAGTGGTGTAATCGAATCCATACTTTCCCCTTTCCCTACATTTCTTCAGACGCTTCTTCAATGGTGTCTGTTAATCTTCGGCTAAAATGTACCGCAGCGTTGTAGCCCATCCGTTTTAAACGGAAATTCATCGCCGCCACTTCACAGATAACGGCCATATTTCGTCCTGGACGAACGGGGATCGTAATTTGCGGGAGTTCTGTATCCATAATTTTCATGGTCTCTTCGTCAATCCCTAAACGTTCATAATGCCTTTCCTGATCCCACAGTTCCATCTTAATAACGAGAGAGATCCGTTTGAAATTGCGCACTGCTCCAGCCCCAAATAAGGTCATCACATTGATAATTCCTAAGCCGCGTATTTCGAGCAAATGTTGGATCAACTCAGGGGCATTTCCAATTAACTGATTTTCTTGCGTTTGCCGTATTTCAACAGCGTCATCGGCGATCAAGCGATGCCCTCTTTTCACCAATTCTAGAGCCGTTTCACTTTTGCCAATCCCGCTGCCGCCCATTAATAATACGCCGATTCCATAAACATCAACGAGCACGCCATGGATCGTGGTGACTGGAGCCAACCTTCCTTCTAAAAACGTGGCGACCTTACTAAATAGTTTTGTCGTCGATAAATTGGAATACAGGACAGGCACACCGAATTCGTTAGAGGCTTGAATCAACTCTGTCGGAATTTCTAATTCACGAGAGATACACACACAAGGTGTATGTTCCGCGCAAAGTTGTTGAAACCGCTCCAGACGAAGCGCGGGATCGAGTCCTTTCACAAAGGAAACCTCCGAATCACCCAACAATTGCACCCGATCGAGCTTACTCAGATTAATATGCCCGGCCAATTCCAAGGCGGGACGGTGAATATTGCTCGTCTTAATTTCGCGTGTAATCCCTTGATTACCGCTGACCACATCAAATTCAAGGTGTTGACTGATGTCTTTCACGATCGTCCTCTTCATAATACCTCCCCCAAATGGTTGATCCTCTTTTTCTAATGGGAAAATATAAAGCATATTCTATCATATCAATTTGAAAAAGGAGAGCTGACCAGCCAACGGTTCAGCTCTTTACGATGATGTTACTGCTTTTTGTTCCAACGCGCTCAAATAGGCGGCTGTCCGCTCCCGATCTCGTTCTAAAATTCGGCCTAAATATTTACCCGTGTAGGATCCTTCCACCTGACTCAGTTTTTCCGGCGTGCCAACCGCGACAACTTGACCGCCTTTGTCGCCGCCTTCGGGACCAAGGTCAATAATATAATCCGCCGTTTTGATGACATCAAGATTATGTTCAATGACGAGCACGGATTCCCCCGCCTCAACGAGACGTTGCAACACTTTCAGCAAGCGTTCGATATCATGAGCGTGCAGTCCCGTGGTCGGTTCATCTAGAATATAGAGGGTGCGCCCCGTACTGCGACGGTGCAATTCAGACGCGAGTTTGACGCGTTGCGCCTCTCCCCCGGACAATGTCGTAGCGGGTTGCCCCAGTCGCATATAGCCTAACCCGACATCATAGATCGTCTGCAACTTGCGGTGGATCCGCGGAATATTTTTGAAAAACTCAACAGCGTCTTCCACAGTCAGGTCCAATATATCAGCGATGTTTTTGCCTCGATAACGCACTTCCAATGTCTCGCGATTGTATCGTTTTCCTTTGCAGATTTCACACGGCACGTACACATCGGGTAAGAAGTGCATTTCGATTTTTATGATTCCATCGCCGCGACACGCTTCACAGCGGCCCCCTTTAATATTAAAACTAAAGCGTCCCTTTTTGTAACCTCGCACTTTCGCTTCATTCGTTTGAGCAAATACATCGCGAATATCGTCAAACACGCCTGTATACGTGGCTGGATTAGAACGCGGTGTGCGCCCGATCGGCGACTGGTCAATCTCAACCACTTTATCAAGCTGATCCAGTCCTTCGATTTTTCGATAAGCCCCAGGCTTCGCCTTTGCTCGGTTGAGATCGCGCGCCAATGTTTTATAAAGAATCTCATTAATCAACGTGCTTTTCCCCGATCCTGAAACACCTGTCACACAAGTAAACAGACCAAGTGGAACCTTCACATTAATATTTTTTAAATTGTTCTCCTTCGCTCCCTTTACTTCGATCCAACGTCCATCGGGCTGACGACGTTCAGCGGGAACAGGAATCAACTTTTTGCCCGACAAGTACTGCCCCGTTAACGAGTGTTCCTGTTGCATAACCTGTTCTGGCGTTCCCTGAGCGACGACCGTTCCGCCATGCACACCTGCCCCGGGCCCGATATCAATAATATAATCCGAAGCGAGCATCGTATCTTCATCATGCTCAACAACGATCAATGTATTGCCAAGATCACGCATATGCTCCAACGTGCGAATTAAGCGATCATTATCTCGTTGGTGCAAACCGATACTCGGCTCATCCAAAATATAGAGCACGCCCATCAACGAGGAACCGATTTGCGTCGCCAAACGAATCCGCTGCGCCTCCCCGCCTGACAACGTACCAGCCGCTCGATGCAACGTTAAATAATCGAGTCCGACATCCCGCAAAAAGCTCAAGCGAGATTCAATTTCTTTCAAAATAAGATGGGCGATCGACCGATCTTTTTCGCTCAACTCTAACTCGGTGAAGAAATCGTAAGCGTCTTGCACCGACTTGGATGTAATGAATGAGATGTTTTCCCCGTTTATTCGCACCGCGAGCGATTCTGGACGGAGTCGCTGCCCTTTGCAGGAAGGACAAGCACGTTCACTCATATAGTTGCGGATCGAATCGCGAATATGTTCTGAACTCGATTCGACGTAGCGTCGCTGCAAGTTATGAACGACCCCTTCAAAATAAATTTCCGAGTCGCGGCGACGACCGCCAAAATCACTCGTGTAAACGAAGCGAAACTTTTCTTTTCGATTTCCAAATAAAATAATGTCCAGCTTTTCCTTTGGCAGCTGTTCAACAGGCAGTTCCATATCAATTTCGAAATGATCGCAAACTGAATGAAGCAGCTGTTCATAATACAGCGAAGTCGAACCCTCCCACGGCTCGATCGCTCCCTCATTCAGACTTTTGCTTCGATCAGGAATAATCAGGTCCGCGTCCACTTCCATTCGCATCCCTAATCCATCACAGGCCGTACAGGCCCCGTATGGACTGTTGAAAGAAAACATGCGAGGCTCAAGCTCAGCCAAACTAAAGCCACATTGCGGGCATGCCAGGTTTTGACTAAATAGCAGCTCCTCTTGATCAATCACATCGATCAGCACATTCCCATCCGCTAAGTTTAATGCGGTTTCTAGGGAATCTGCCAACCGGGATTCAATGCCGTCTTTGACGACAATACGATCGACGACAACCTCAATTTGGTGTTTTTTATTTTTTTCTAGTTTAATTTCCTCAGATAGATCCGTCGTCTCACCGTTAATCCGCGCCCGCACATACCCTTCTTTGCGAATCTCATCCAGCAACTTTGCATGTTCCCCTTTTCGACCTTCAACGAGGGGGGCTAAAATTTGCAGTCGAGTCCGCTCCGGCAAGCTGACGATACGATCGACCATTTGCTCCACCGTTTGAGCTGTAATTTCCACGTTATGTTTCGGACAAAACGGTTGTCCAATACGGGCAAACAACAACCGTAAATAATCATAAATTTCGGTAACAGTTCCAACCGTTGAACGCGGATTGCGGCTCGTTGTTTTTTGATCGATAGAGATTGCAGGCGATAGCCCCTCAATCGAATCCACATCAGGCTTATCCATCTGACCTAAAAACTGCCGCGCATAAGCGGATAGCGATTCAACATAGCGACGTTGTCCCTCCGCGTAAATCGTATCAAAAGCTAGCGACGATTTACCCGAACCAGATAGGCCCGTGATTACCACGAGCTGATCACGCGGAATCGTCACATCGATGTTTTTTAAATTATGGGCGCGAGCCCCTTTAATCACAATATTTTCAAGACTCACCAGGAGATCATCCTTCCACTTTCAATTCCAGAATTAGGTCGCGCAATTCCGCCGCGCGCTCAAACTGCAAATGTCTCGCCGCGTCCTTCATCTCCGCCTCTAGGTTGTCGATAAAGGTTTTCCGCTCCTTCTTGTTCATCTTTTGGTACTCTTTCGTCGGCAAATAATCTTCGCCCTCTTCGGCCACTCTCGTCGCTTCGATAATATCGCGAATCGCCTTTTGAATCGTTTGCGGCGTAATCCCGTGCCGTTCGTTGTGCTCTTGCTGAATCTGACGGCGACGTTCTGTCTCTTCGATCGCCCGTTGCATCGAGTGGGTCATTTGATCGGCGTACATAATCACTTGTCCAGACGCGTTACGGGCCGCCCGTCCAATCGTTTGAATTAAGGATCGTTCGTCGCGTAAAAAACCTTGTTTATCCGCATCCAATATCGTCACCAACGACACTTCCGGCAAATCTAAGCCTTCTCGCAACAAGTTAATTCCAACGAGCACATCAAACGTTCCCAATCGAAGATCGCGAATGATCTGCATCCGCTCAATCGTTTTAATATCCGAGTGTAAATACTTCACTTTAATCCCAACATCTTTCAAATAATCGGACAAATCTTCAGACATCTTTTTCGTTAGCGTCGTAACCAATACTCTTTCTTTCCGTTCGATTCGTCCGTTAATTTCCCCGATCAAATCATCAATCTGTCCCTTGATCGGACGCACCTCGATCACAGGATCGAGCAAACCTGTCGGACGGATTACTTGTTCCACAATATTCGGGGCATGCTCTAACTCATAAGGACCCGGCGTCGCCGACACGAACACGATCTGATCAATTTTTTCTTCAAATTCCTCAAAACGCATCGGTCGGTTATCGCGCGCTGAAGGTAAACGGAACCCATGGTCAATCAACATATCTTTTCGGGCTTTGTCCCCATTATACATCCCGCGAATTTGCGGCAGTGTAATGTGCGACTCATCAATTACGATCAGCATATCATCTGGAAAATAGTCAAACAACGTGTATGGGGTCGCGCCTGCGGGCAAGCCTGTCAAATGGCGCGAGTAGTTTTCAATACCTGAACAGAATCCCATTTCCTGCATCATTTCCATATCGTAACGGGTGCGTTGTTCAAGCCGCTGCGCTTCCAGCAACTTATCGTTCGCTCGCAACTCAGCGAGCCGTTCTTCCAATTCAATTTCAATATTCTTTAAAGCGACACGCATTGTTTCACCCGAAGTAACGTAGTGTGACGCAGGAAAGATAGCGACGTGCTGACGTTCACCAATGATCTCGCCAGTCAACACATCAATTTCCGTCATTCGCTCAATTTCATCTCCGAAAAACTCGACGCGAATCGCTTGCTCACTCGTTGAAATTGGGAAAATCTCGACGACATCGCCACGCACGCGAAATGTCCCGCGCGTGAAGTTAATATCATTTCGTTCATATTGTATGTCGACCAACTTACGCAACATCTCATCGCGGCTTCGTTCCATGCCAGTTCGCAATGAAAGTAACAAGTCCCGATAATCTTGCGGTGATCCCAATCCGTAAATGGCGGACACACTCGCAACGATAATCACGTCGCGTCGCTCAAATAAAGAGCTTGTCGCCGAGTGCCTCAGCTTGTCAATTTCATCATTAATGCTTGCATCTTTTTCAATATACGTATCGGTATGCGGAATGTACGCTTCCGGTTGATAATAGTCGTAGTAACTAACAAAATATTCGACCGCATTTTCAGGGAAAAACTCTTTAAATTCGCTGCATAGCTGGGCGGCTAATGTCTTATTGTGGGCCATGATCAGCGTAGGTTTATTAAGTTGAGCAATGGTTTGAGCGACGGTAAACGTCTTGCCTGTGCCCGTCGCCCCGAGTAGTGTTTGATATTTTTCCCCATTTTGCAATTGTTCAACCAATTGGCGGATTGCTTGCGGCTGATCGCCCTTCGGTTCAAATTCAGAAACCAGTTTAAAACGTTCCAATTGCGCTTCACCTCATTCCCATTAAGTACAAAAAGTCTTGCCATCGATTTGGACTGGCAAGACCCCACGCGCTTATTCTGTCAATTTTATATTCTTTAGCAATTTACGAGATACGAAATACCCGCCGATCAATGAGACCGTTCCGATCGCCATCGGTGTTGGACCGTGATTGTACCCCTCAAAAACGGCCATCATAATTCCGATCGTAGCCAGCGCCCCCACAATCATATTTAGAGAAAAACGAGACAAACTGACCATCAATGCAAACGGCGCAACGAAAGCGATGAGCAATTTTACAAACATGAACCTTTCCCTCTCCCCTTTTTTTGTTACGCTCCTCGGTCAATTTGCTGACGGAAGAGCTGCGCAATACTGACAGGCTTTAAGTCTACATAATAAGGAGTTCGTTCATCTGGCGCTAGAATCAAACCAAGCTGATGATGCTCTCCTTCGTAAACCGCCCGCTGCGCGTATTTCATATGACCTTCGATGTTTCTAACCTCCATTTTACAGAAGGCGGAATTGAGTTGCAACGCGGGATATAAATCTTTGCTGCTTGTTATTGGCTGGTCATTCACCTTCATTAAAACATCGCCCGACGTAATCCCCATTTTTGCAGCCGGTGTGTCCGGGAAAACTGCCAGCACAACAGCCCCTTCGCCTAGCTGGACAAACATCGGCGGTCGTTGCCATTCTTTCCAGTGGTTCCACCGACTCAATAATGGATGACCGAATAAAGCAAATAAACCCGCAACGGCTCCCGCCCATAACGACCACATGCTAAACAAGGCGAGCAACAGCAACACCAAACCGACTCGAACAAGAGCGAGCGCAGATTGACCCGCTTTTCGGCTCGGTAAGCGGCTTAACATCAAATCAGAAAAACCGAGCATGATCGGAAAACCAATGATCGCAACATTTGATTGATCGCCCGCTAATAACAACGGCCACCAAGACGGCAAACCAAGACCGCCCTGCGCTCCGTCGGGAATCGAAACGACCATCACCATCGGCAACATCCAAAACTTCTGCAACTGATAAGCGCCGACTAATCGCCCCCGTTTTCCATTTAAAAAAATCGGTGTTGCTCCGCGACCGCGATTCCTGCGAACTAAAAAAGCCTCTACAAAATAAAGGATTGCTGCTAAGCCAATAATTGAAGCGACATCGGTCAAGGCGAGTCTTTCCCATAACCATGCAAACGCGGCGATCGACTGACCTTGTGGCCACAATTGAACAACGGCTGCAATCAACGCGTAACAACCGACTGCATAGGTAAAGGACAATAACTGTACATGGAAGAAAGAAAAAATAAAACTAAGCGCGACAATCGTCCATAAATCAAAAGGCTGCAAGATCACCCCTAGCGCCAACAATAACATCGAACCAAAAATCGCGCCCAACAGACCGTAAATTAACGTAAGGGTCCATTGTTCCCAAGGTCGGTTCAGGCGTCGATGAAACAACTTTCGTTCAAATAACGTTTGACGCTGGTAAAGCATCCAGGCCAGCGCCAAGAAAAAATAGAGAAAAGGATTTATAAATATAGAAGGAATCCCTCTCATTAAAACCGAACCGAATGAAACAATCCAGTCCACTAACTTGTTCCTCCAATCAAAAGAAAAAAATGTAATGATAGTTGTCTATCATTACATTTTTCTACATTTCCCGCTGATGTTCCTGCTTTTTATATTGTTATTTTTTAACTTGCTTCGTTATTGTTTGAATCGCAGCTTGTAATTGCAGATCATTTTCGGGTTCTTTCATCTTGTTCAGCAACGCTTCTTGCATCGCTTTGGCTGTTTGCCCATCGACTTGACCAGACGTCGGCAAACTGTTCAATTTTTGAAACGCCTTGACCGCTGTAGCCGTCTTTTCATCAAAATAGCCGTCTGAACGTCCCGTAGGGAAACCAAGTCCGCTCATGATCACTTGAAGGTTACGCACTTCCTCGCCATTTTGGTCAAATTGCAATGTTTTATTTTCTTCTAAATGGATCGGAGCCGCCTCAAAATAAGCAGGCTGTTCCACTTTCACATTCGGTTCAATACCGTCATTGTTGATCCATTTGCCAGATGGCGTTAACCATTTGGCAATCGTCATCTTCAACTGACTATCATCCCCAAGCGGCACCGTATTTTGCACCGTTCCTTTACCAAACGAGTGTTGGCCAACAAGCGTGTAGCCATTTTCCTGCAGCGCGCCCGCTAAAATTTCGGATGCGCTCGCGCTTCCTTTGTCAATTAAGACTGTAATTGGATACGGTTTTTTCTTTGTACTCGATGATTTAATCAGTTCACGATTCCCGTTTGGATCTTCGACTTGCAAAATGACACCTTCATCCGGAACGAGCAGCTGGGCCATATCGACGACAGCCGGTAATAACCCACCTGGATTCCCGCGTAAATCAACGAGCAAGCCGTCTATTTTTTGCGCTTCTAATTTTTCTAGCTCTTGTTTAAAATGATCAGCTGTTTCCGTTGCAAATTGGGTGATTTCTAATTTACCTAATTTCATCCCATCTCGTTCAATCGTCTCGCTGTACACCGTCTCAATCGGAATTTCGTCGCGCACGACCTCAACAACGAGCGGATCTTTCACGCCAGGACGAAGTACTTCCATCTTCGCTGAAGAACCTTTTGGTCCGCGAATCTTAAGCACTGCTTGATATAAATCAAGGCCTTCTAATGAATTCCCGTCAACTTTTAGAATTTGGTCTTTCGGTCTTAGTCCCGCCTTTTCAGCAGGTGATCCTTTGAACGGCGACACGATTGTCACTTTGCCGTTATCCAATGTCACTTCCGCTCCGATCCCTTCAAAAGAAGAATGGATCGAGTCGTTAAATTCCTTCGTCGATGTCGGATCCATATAGACCGAATAAGGATCTTCCAACGCATTTAACATGCCGTTAATTGCACCATCGATCAGCTTTTCATCCGCAACATCTTCCAAATAATTTTCTTTGATGAGGCGATATACTTCGTTAATTTTTTGAAGATCTGCCCCGCTAGCGGTTCGTCCTGCCTTTGGGATGTCTGTATCCGAATTTCGGAGGCCTATTTTCCCCAGAAATTGATCAACAGTTTGTCCAATTCCACCGTCCCCTGAACCGAGCGCCGCCGCTGTAAAGAGGCTACTTAACGCGACGGTGACCCCTAACAGAGCTGCTAGTGTTAGCCTTTTCATCCGCAATCCTTCTCCACCACCTTTGTTAGCCTGTCTGATTGCCATGCTTTTTCTCCATTATTATATGATGGAGCCGAGTTGGATATGATCTTCATTATATCATAATCAATCAGCCGCGAAGATAGCCCATCGGGTCAACCACCGTCCGACCTTTATACACGCCAAAATGCAAATGCGGACCTGTCGAACGACCGGTTGAGCCCACTTCGGCAATCTTCTGGCCTTTCGTAACTTTTTGTCCAACCTTCACCTTAATTCCGCCATTGCGAATATGGGCGTACAAAGTTGTAATATCTCCGCCATGATCGATGCTGACCATATTGCCATAACCGCGCACGTAGCTGGCTACAACGACAACCCCATCAGCGGCAGCGACAATTGTTGTTCCTTGCGGCGCGCCAATGTCTATCCCATCATGTCCTGTTTTACGGCCTGTAAACGGATCCGTTCGGTAGCCGAAATTGGACGTAATCCGATTGCTGCTTGGTACGGGCCAAGCAAACCTTCCGCCGACAAATTGTCTCTGGCGCAACGCTTGATCTTTATCGCGCAAAGCTTCACGCATGTTGTGCATCAAATCGAGCATTGCCTGTTCTTGTTGCTGTCGAACGCGTTCCAATTCTTCTTGTTTTGCCGCCAGTTGGGCAATCATCGCGGCTCGTTCGTTTTGTTGTCTCTCTAAATCAGCTTTAAGATCGGACGTTTCCTTGTACATTCCTTGTAAACTGGCTAAATGATTTTCGATTTCGCGTTTTTTAGCCTCAATAATTTTCTGATCTTCAATATTTGCTTCCAAAATTCGAACATCCTGATCAATGATTAATCTGACCGTATTCAGCCGATCGAGAAAATCGCCGAAACTATTCGAACCGAGCAGGACATCTAAGTATGAAATCTCCCCCATTTCATACATGACCTTCACTCTCGTTTTCAAAAGCTCGTCCCGTTCTTCAACACGCCTTGTCGCTTCATCCAATTGGGCCGCCGCATCTTGCGCTTTAAGCGTTGTTTGACCGATCTGAATGTCCAAGTGAGAGATGCGTTCCTGTGTCTCCTTCAGTTTCCGATCGATCACGACTAAATCTTGATGCGCTTGATCTTTTTGCGATGCGACCTGGATCTTTTCCCGCTCAATTTCACTGATCCGACTTTCAGCGGCGCGCTGCGCTTTTTGAATCTGGGTAATCCTTTGATTAATTTTATCGATTGAACTAGCTGCCACATCCGACAACGGCGTAAGCAACGATGTCGATAGGAGCAATACGAGCAATAACGGTGTTTTGCGCATACGTTCCTCTCTCCTCTATATTTTTAGAAATCGGCGAACAGAGACCATGCTGCCCCACACGCCAATAAACGCGCCTATTCCCATTAATAGGAGCGTAATTTGCCACGCCAACGGATCGAGCGGCAACAGTTGCAGAAAGTACAGATTGAGATCAACTTTCACAAATTTAATAACGTAATAGTAACCTGTAAGCAAAATGGCGATCGGGATAATTGCCCCCACCACACCCATTAACAGCCCTTCAATAAAAAACGGCCAACGGATAAACGCATTCGTCGCCCCGACTAATTTCATAATCTCGATCTCTCGGCGACGAGCGACGATCGTTAACTTAATCGTATTCGCGATTAAAAACATCGCGGTGAAAGCGAGCGCAATGATAAGTACCATACCTATGTTACGCACTACTTTGGTGACGCTAAATAACTTTTCAATCGTCTCTTCCCCAAACACAACATTTTCAATGTGCGGCAACTCTGTCAACGTTTCGGCGATAGTCGAAGTTTCCTGGGGATTTTTTGGTTTTACCGCAAACGCGTCGAGGAGCGGATTTTCCTCCCCCTCTAAACCTGTCAGCAGATTCCCCTTATCCCCCCAGCTTTCTCTAAATGTTTCCAAACCTTGTTCTTTCGTAATAAAGTTAACCGATTCAACCGTCGCCAGCTGTTCAATTTCCTCTTGGACTTGACCAACTTGTTCATGCGTTGTGTCCGCCTTGAGGTAGGCGCGAACTTCGACCTGCTTTTCAACAACATCCGCTGAATGGTTCACATTCATCGCCAACACCAAGAATAGGCCGAGCACAAACAACGTAATCGCGACGGAGCTGACTGAAGCAAACGACATCCAACCGTTACGCCCGATATTTCGAAAACCTTCGCGGGCGTGTCTCGTTAACGTTCTAAATTTCATAGCCATACTCTCCTCTTTGTTGATCGCGAGCAATTCGACCCGCCTCAATTGCGATGACACGTTTTCGCATCGTATTGACGATTTCACGGTTATGCGTCGCCATGACGACCGTCGTCCCTCTGCAATTGATTTCTTCAAAGATCTTCATGATTTCCCACGATGTTTCTGGATCTAGGTTCCCGGTCGGTTCATCGGCAATAATCGTAATTGGATCGTTAACAAGCGCTCTAGCAATTGCCACGCGCTGTTGCTCTCCGCCCGATAATTCATCTGGATAGGCCCGCATCTTATGATTTAATTTTACGAGATCTAGCACTTCCATTACCCGTGATCGAATCACTTTTTTTGGCGCTTCAACAACTTCCATCGCAAAAGCCACATTTTCATAGACATTCAACGTTGGCAGTAATTTATAGTCCTGAAAGACAACGCCGATACTTCTGCGTAACTTTGGAATCTGCTTTTCTTTTAATTTTTCAACATTTTTGCCGTCAAGAAAAATTTGGCCCTTCGATGGCCGTTCCTCGCGGTACATCAGTTTGATAAATGTAGATTTACCAGCCCCGCTCGGTCCAACGACATAAACGAATTCACTCTTTTCAATTTTTATATTGATCTCTTTCAGGGCATCCGTTCCGTTGGGATACGATTTCCAAACGTCAACCATTTCAATCATTGCTTTTATTCCACCTCTTTCAATCTCAACAACGGAGGAAAGAATCCTCGAAAGAACTCTATCTTTTTGTTCGACAACTTCGCAACAGATTCCTCCATTATTTCCAGGGAAATGACAAAGTTTTCGTTTTCGACCTTTTTCCATTATAACACCGCTGTCAAATGATTCTCGCATATTTCTTAAAGACTTTCATATATATGATCTTGCATGACCGGGAGAGGAGAGGAATCAAATTTGGGTGAGAAGAAAAGGTTTGTCCGATTAGGTAGTTTATGTCTGATTTTAGCGATTGCATTGGGGGGTCTCTATGCGTATGGGAAACAAACGACGATTCCAATCGGCTACTTTTTTCACGATTGGCACATCGGAACGCTGTCGCCTGAGCAACTCAAACAGCAATATCCAAAGCGAATCGCCGCTTTACAACAAAAAAAGATCTATTTCCAGCTCTTAGAAGACTCGGAAATAAAAGAAGTCAGCTTTACATTTAAAGAACTAGGCATTCCCTTCAACGAACAGCAAGTACTCAATGATATATTAGCCTACTCCAAGCAAGAAAAACTGTACAAAAGAATCTTCGATCGCATGCGCGGTCCCGACAGTAAGCCTTTTTACCTCGCGCCCCAATGGAATGAACAAAAATTACATAACGCGCTCAGCTCCGAGTGGGCCGATGTATTTGCGCGCGAACCAAGTAACGCGGAACGTGTCTTCGACGAACAGGATCAGATCAGTTACAAATCGGAACAGTCCGTATTTCGACCGAATATCAGTAATCTCGTAATCAAACTCGGGAAATTGGAAGGCGAGCGACTGTGGAGTGAAGAAAAACTAGCCATCGTCCTACCGATGGAAAAGCTAAAGCCAGCAATTACGGTGGAGGATTTAAAAAGCGAAGGAATCGATCGTAAGATTTCTGAATTTTCAACCCATTATTCTAAGAGTTCAAGCGGTAGGATTCATAATGTGGAAAAGACCGCAATGATCTTAAACGATAAAATGCTAGAACCAGGGGAAGTATTCAGCTATAAGGAGATTGTTGACGCCACGGAAACCGTCCATGGTTATCGCGCGGCTCCTGTTATTATGGATGGTGAATTACGCCCAGGAATTGGCGGCGGGGTTTGCCAAGTGTCGACCACACTCTACAATGCAGCCCTCCTCTCAGACTTGGAAATCGTCGAACGCCGCAACCATTCGTTACCGATCGGCTATGCCCCTTTAGGACGTGACGCCACGTTTACAAATGATGGAGGAATTGATTTTCGCTTTAAGAATACGACAAAAAACAACCTGCTCATTCGCGCCGAAACAAAAAATGGGAAATTGACCGTCAAAATTTTCGGAAAGGATTCTGATGATGATAAACAAATTGAAATTTTTACGGAAAGAAGGTCCAGTCATAGCGTCAATGTATATAAACGCGTGATCGTAAACGGAGAGGTCGTCAATCAAGAGTTAATTTCCAGCGACACGTATCGATCACCAAAATAATAATAAAATAAAAGGGAGTTAGCCCGATTAGGCCAACTCCTGTTTTTTTCATGTCTTAACAAGCTTGTTTATTTTTCATTTGTTCGTACGCATTCAATTTTTGATCCAGCTGTTGACTGATCTCAACAATGCTTGGATTAGATAAATTACCCACCTCTAGACTCATCTCGTTCAACCGGGAGCGAAGGCGACAGATCTCTTCTAACAATGCATCCAATCCTAGTTTGACTGATGAACGGTGGGTTGAGTCTGCTAAGGACACGGACACTTCCCCCTAACCTATAAGATGTGAATCATTTTTGTTGATTTGGTTAATACTTCCTAAACCTTTATATGTGTATTCTACACTCACTTTAAAATTCCTTCTATATCTAGACATTTTTTTAAAAAAATTAACTATCCATATTGTATGCTCTACACCCTTTTTTTATCAAGCCTTTTTTCAAGACTGTTATACAGTTCTTTCCACACTCACGCCTAGGTCTTGTTGTCTATCTTGCCTAAAAAACAAACAGGTAAAGGAAAACGAATCGTTTCCCTTTACCTGTTTATCCATTTTACAGTTGGACCTCTATTTTTTTACGATGGTTTGCGGTCCATTCATCCGTTGTTTGTTTCAATTGTTCCATATAAGCGAGTTGCTTCTCGACTTGTCTTTGCGCCGTTCCGCCAAGCGCGTCTCGCGCGTTGACAACGTTCATTACATCTAACGTTTGGTAAATATCGTCTTCGAACAAATCAGAGAACTGTCGGTATTCATCCATCGTTAAATCAAGCAAATATTTGTTCTGTTGAATACAGTACAGCACCGTTTTCCCAACGACCTCGTGCGCTTGTCGAAAAGGCAATCCTTTGTTTACTAAGTAATCCGCTAAGTCCGTCGCATTAGAAAAGTCTTGTTGAGCGGCCTGTCGCATCTTTTCCTTACCGACTTTCATCGTCGCAATCATCGGGATAAATAACGACAACGCGCCATGAATCGTTTCAAGCGTATCGAACATTCCCTCTTTATCTTCCTGCATATCTTTGTTATACGCTAACGGTAAGCCCTTCAACACCGTTAACATCCCCACTAGATTCCCGTAAACTCGTCCTGTTTTTCCACGCACGAGCTCGGCCACATCAGGGTTCTTCTTTTGCGGCATAATACTGCTGCCCGTACAAAAAGCATCATCGAGTTCAACAAACGAAAATTCATCACTCGACCAGAGCACGAGTTCCTCGCATAATCGAGACAGATGTGTCATCAACAAGGAAGCCGCGCTTAAAAATTCAACGATGAAATCCCGATCACTAACAGCATCCAAGCTATTCATATAAATCGAGTCAAACTTCAACAATTCCGCGGTATATTCTCGATCGATCGGAAATGTCGTGCCCGCTAACGCGCCCGCTCCTAATGGCAACACATTGATTCGTTTCCAACTATCCATTAATCGTTCAGCGTCACGTTGCAACATCGCCACATAAGCGAGCAAATGATGGGCAAACAAAATCGGCTGGGCTCGCTGTAAATGCGTGTAGCCCGGTATAATCGTATCGATATTTTCCTTCGCTTGGCCAATCAACGATTGTTGCAGCTTCGAAATTAATTCCACAAGCTCGATCGTCTGCTCGCGCAAATAAAGATGCATGTCTGTCGCAACCTGATCGTTTCGACTACGACCCGTATGTAATTTACCGCCAACAGGTCCGATTTCGTCGATGAGCATTTTCTCGATATTCATATGAATATCTTCATTGGCAATCGTAAATTCAGCTTCGCCTTGTTCAATTTTCGCCGCAACTTTTTTTAAGCCTTGTTTGATTGTTTCGACATCCTCCGCTGGAAGGATGCCGCATTTCCCCAACATCGTCACATGGGCTAAGCTGCCTGTAATATCTTCTTTCCATAATTGCTGATCAAATTGAATCGATGCCGTGTATTCTTCGACTAATTGATCGGTCGCTTTCGTAAATCTTCCGCCCCACAGTTTACTCATTGCTCAAAATCGCTTCTTTCTTATCGATAATCACCGCTTGCGGTTCATACCCTAAATGCTTGCGGTTCACTTGCGAATACACTTGTGTCGGCATGCCGTATAGTTCAATGAAGCCAAGCGCCGACTGATGGTCAAATGTATCTCCTTCTCCATAGGTCGCTAAGTTCATATCATATAATGAATGCGGTGATTTACGTCCGACAACTATCGCGTGTCCTTTAAACAACTTGACGCGAATTGTTCCCGTCACAAATCTTTGTGTTTCCTCGACAAACGCCTTCAATGCGTCCATGACTGGCGAAAACCAAAGCCCTTCGTAAATCACGTTCGTTATCTTTTGCTCGATAATCGGCTTAAATTGAGCTAACTCGCGTGGTTGCGTCATGAATTCTAATTCACGGTGAGCTAAAATAAGCGTGATCGCTCCTGGGCACTCATACACTTCACGAGACTTAATTCCAACCAAACGGTTCTCAACATGATCGATTCGTCCGATCCCATGTTTCCCCGCAATTTTATTTAATTCAAGGATCAGTTCGCTTAACAGCATTTTCTTACCGTTGATAGCCACTGGCTTCCCTTGTATAAACTCGAGTTCAATTTCTTCCGGCGTATCAGGCGCGTCCTTTATATCAACAGTTAGATCATACGCTCCCGCAGGCGGTTCAGCCCAAGGGTCTTCCAAAACGCCGCACTCACACGCGCGTCCCCAAAGATTTTCGTCCACGCTGTACGGGTTGTCTAGATCAATCGGGATTGGAATGCCGTGTTTTTCCGCGTAAGCAATTTCTTCGTCACGCGTCATGCCCCACTCACGAACGGGCGCCACTACTTTTAAGTTAGGATCCAATGCGGCGAACGAGACATCAAAACGAACTTGGTCGTTGCCTTTTCCCGTGCATCCATGAGCAACCGCAACCGCCCCTTCTTCTTTCGCGATATCCACTAAAATCTTAGCAATTAGCGGACGAGACAACGCGGATACAACAGGGTATTTCCCTTCATACATCGCGTTTGCCTTTAGCGCGGGCAACACGAACTCTTCAGCGAATAGTTCTTTGGCGTCAACAATGTAAGATTTGATCGCCCCAACTTGAATCGCTTTGTCTCGCACAAAATCAAGATCGCTTCCTTCTCCAACATCTAACCCGACAGCAATGACATCGTATTTGTAATTATCTTGCAACCATTTGATGGCAACCGATGTATCCAACCCTCCAGAGTATGCTAACACAACTTTTTCACGCGCCATACTAATTCCCCTCTTCCTTCTATATCAAATAAATATTAAAATTCAAAATGAAAGTATATTTCGTAGCTTCTGTGTAACATTATGCATCATATGTAATAAAAATTCAACCGTTATTTTAGATAAATTCAAAAAAAAATTTGACTCGCAAAAAAAACAATAAAAAGGTGATGCCACGATCGTCTCATGGTATCACCTTTTACTATTCATAAGATGGCGATAAGGAATGCTGTAAGCCAGGTTCTGTTCTTCCGTACTGATCGCGGCAGCCAGCCTCGTACGAGAAGTTGCAGTCATTTAACTATCGATCGCAAAATCGATCCGTCCCTTTGGTTCATTTCCCGCAGGACGGCGCCCCTACCTATATTTGGGTTGCTCACTCACGGGGTTTACCTCGTTCCACTCTGGTTCGTTTCCGAACAGATTCGTCACTGTGGCACTTTCAGAGTAATATAACCATAGCGAAACGCCTTAGGTTAGTTCCTCGCCGTCAACCAAGCGTTACACTCAGCTGCCCTACCTTGCGATAGGCGTGATCACTCCGGGCATCTCAGCAGGGATCATCGTTTTAAAAAGCAACGATCCACTTCCGGGTGAGCCTGGACTTTCCTCTACTTACTTAACAGTAAGCAGCGACTACACACATTCCTTACTTCTGTTCTTATTTTAATGTGAATGACGCTGACAATCAAGTCTGGCGACATGTATAAACTTATCATGGCCCGCAGTGAAAAGCAATCGGTAGTTTTTGTTAATCAGATGGCTTAACGTCGCCCTTTCGTTCCAACGCTTTTAAGCGTTCGAACATTTGGTTCAATCGTTGTTCCACACGGGCAAAAATCGTTTCCGCCGATTCTCCCGTCAACATTTCAATGCCTTGTTCGATCGTCTCCACTGACCAAACATGAAATTGACCGCGTTCAATCGCTTCAGCAACATCCGCTTTTAACCCCAGATTTTTAACATTTTGATGCGGAATGATGACACCTTGCTCGCCTGTTAAGCCTTTCGCTGCGCAAACGTAGAAAAACCCTTCGATTTTTTCATTAACGCCGCCAATTGGTTGAATTTCTCCTTTTTGATTAACAGAACCTGTAACCGCAATGCCTTGTTTGATCCCCGTTTGACTCAACGAAGAAAGCAGCGCGTACAATTCTGTGCTTGAGGCGCTGTCACCGTCGATCATACTGTACGTTTGTTCAAAGGTCACACTTGCCGAAATCGGCAGCGGTCGTTCTTGAGCAAACTTTCCATTGAGGTAGCCACTTAGAATTAGCAGCCCTTTGTCGTGCAATTGACCGCTTAATGATGTTTCTCGTTCGATGTTGAGGATCCCTTTGCGCCCCAAATACGTTTGAGCGGTAATCCGATGCGGCTGACCAAACATGTAATCGCCTGTTTGCAACACAGCTAAGCCATTAATTTGCCCGACAACTTCACCTTCCGTATCAACCATCAACGTACCGTCAGCGATCATTTCTCGAATTCGTTCCGCAATCCGACTGGAGCGGTATTCTTGTTCATCCAACGCTTGCCGCAGATGAGCCTCCTCCACAACCAGCGCTTCCGCTTGTTCCGCCCAAAAACTAGATTCTACTATAATTTTGGTAATATCATGAAAACGGGTCGATAGTTTGCGCTGATCGCCAGCTAATCGCGAGCTGTAATTCATCAAACTCGCTAAGGCGCCGCGGTGAAACGGAAGCAAGCCCGACTCTTCCGTATAGCGTTTCACAAAAGAGGCAAAATCCTGAATGTGCTCAGCCGATTTTTCCATATCCGTATCGAATTCAACTTTGACTTTAAAAATTTTATGGAAGTCTTCATCCCATTGCGCCAGTAAATGATACAAATGCGCGCTGCCAATCATGACCACTTTTACATCAAGCGGAATTTCCTCCGGCTTAATGCCCGCTGTAGAAACGAGGGCTTGTTCTTCCAACACATTTTCAATGCGGATTTGTCTTGTCTTTAACGTGCGCTTGAGCATGATCCATGATAATGGGTTCGCCAACAGTTCTGCCGCTTGCACGATTAAGTATCCACCGTTACTCGTATGTAGAGCGCCTGGTTTAATCATCGTAAAATCCGTTGACATCGATCCAAATGAACCACGATATTCCACTTTTCCGAATAAATTATGGTAACTTGGATTCGTCTCGAACACGACGGGGGCGCCTGTTAATTTACTGCGATCAACGAACACATTAACCTGATATCGGGTCGATCGAACCTTGCTTTCCACAAATGGAAACAAAAAGTTTTCTTCTGAACCGTCGCTACCCTGGAAAAGCCGATAATTTTCACTCACATCGTCATGCATTTTTGTTAAATAAGTCAACACTTTTTCATTGTCCGCGTATAAATCCAACAATGCCGCAAATAAATCGTTCACCGCTTCTCGCGCCATCTTCTTTTTAAGTTTATCGTACTCTTCCTCTAGTTGACGTTCCACCAATTCAATGCGACGCGCGGCCTCTGTTACTTCCGCCTCAACTTCCTTGCCTTTTTGATTCAATTCATCCTGTTCAGCTTCAGGCATCGCTTTAAATTCTTCTTTGCTAATCGGACGACCGAATCGCAATGGTACTGTCAAATAACCTTGCTGTGTTTTTTCAACCCCAAAGTTTTGATCCTTCGCATACTGCTCAAGCTGCTTCCAAATCTCCTCTGCTTGATCGTTAAATGTTTTATGTACACTTTTCCGCTTTTTCTCGAACTCTTCACTGGCAAAAGCCGCGCGCGCATTCCGTTCAATATCTTTGATCAATGTCTCGATCGTCTGTTTAAATTGCGCCGCCTGTCCAGCAGGAAACGAAATGGCCAGCGGATGGTCCGGTGATTCAAAATTGTAAACATAACACCAATCATTAGGCGCTTGTCCATCTTCAGCCATCTCGGTTACTTTGGCCAACGCATACGCGCTCTTGCCAGAACCAGATGGACCGACCAAAAATAAGTTGTATCCGGGCTGTTTTACTTTTAAGCCAAACTCACTCGCCCGCTCCGCCCGTTTTTGACCAAAAACAACGTCTGACAAAGACTCAATCTCATTTGTCGTTTCAAACGGAAAGTCGTCAGCTTTAATATCGCCGCGCAGTTGAGCGGCAGGGACTTGACGTGATTGTTTCAATCCGTCACCCCTCCTTTCTCTCTCTATTATACGACAGCGGGACAGCCTTCGTAAAAAAAAGTCTGTCCCGCAAGGAATCGCTTCGATTCACTCCCAAAACAGACTAATTCACTTCTATATTTTAAGCTATGACATAATTGCCGCCATAATCGCCTTTTGAGCATGTAAACGGTTTTCCGCTTCATCGAATATGACCGAGTTCGCTCCGTCAATGACCTCTGCCGACACCTCTTCACCGCGGTGGGCGGGTAAACAATGCATGAAGATGTAGTCCGCGTTCGCACGTTCGACTAATGAACCATTCACCTGATAATTGGCAAAAGCTTTCTCCCTTTTTTCCTGCTCCTCTTCTTGCCCCATACTCGCCCATACATCTGTATAGATGACATCGGCCTGTGTTGCCGCTTCAATCGGATTATCCGTGATCAACACGTTGCTGCCGCTCTCTTTAGCAAATTCCTTGGCCATGGACACGATCGCTTCATCGGGCATATAACCTTGCGGCGAGGCCACGGCAATGTCCATGCCCATTTTTGCCGCTCCGATCAGCAATGAATGGGCCATATTGTTCCCATCACCAACGTAGGCAAATTTTAATCCTTCCAACTTTCCTTTATGTTCGATAATCGTTTGGAAATCAGCCATAATTTGACACGGATGAAACTCATCTGTCAAACCATTGATCACTGGAATCGACGCATATTTCGCCAACTCCTCGACGATCTCATGTCCGAACGTGCGGATCATGATTCCGTCCACATAGCGGGACAACACTTGAGCGGTGTCAGAGATCGGTTCACCCCGACCAATCTGCAAATCTTTTGAACTAAAAAACATCCCCTGACCGCCAAGTTGATAAATCCCAACTTCAAACGAAACCCGTGTACGGGTGGAAGCCTTCTCAAAGATCATTCCCAACGCTTTTCCTTTTAGAGGTTGATAGGACCCTCCCGCCTTTTGCAATTTCTTCAATTCCGCCGCAAGCGCCAATAGATCGGTTAGTTCTTGCTTTGTAAAATCGGCGAGACGCAAAAAATCTCGTCCCGTTAAATTCAACCGTTTGTGTAAAAGTTCAATCGTTGTCATCTCGTCACTCTCTTTCTTTGATCGTTATGCTTGCGCCGCCGCTCCTTGATGCTTGGCGATCACTTGCTTGATTTTTTCAATCGCAAACTCAAGTTCTTCTTGTGTAATTGTAAAAGGAGGCAACAAGCGTAACACGTTCGGTCCCGCCATTAACACGAGAATGCCTTCGTCACGCAACTCACTAATAATCGGGGCCACCTCAACCTTACACTCCACCCCGACGAGCAACCCTTGGCCGCGACCGCCTAACTCACTGCGCAAGTACTCCCCTTTTTGCTGGACTTGCGGTAAATACGATCCCACTTCCTCTAATGTCGCCAAACCCGCCGCCATTGCCAACGGATTCCCCCCGAACGTCGAACCATGAGTGCCTGGGCCAAAGCTATCCGCCAAAAATTCTTTTGCGATCATCGCCCCAACAGGGAATCCGCTGCCAAGCCCCTTCGCCGAAGTCACGATATCGGGTTCAAACTCGTAGTGCTGAAATCCGAACCATTTTCCTGTGCGACCAATGCCCGTTTGAATCTCATCGATAATCAACAGCAACTGATGCTCTTTCGCCAACGCCGCAATTTGCCTAACCCAATCCGAATCCGCGGGATTTACACCGCCTTCACCTTGCACCATTTCCAACATCACGGCGCACGTCTGCGGTGTAATCGCCGCTTGCAGCGCTTCTAGATCATTATACGGGACCGTTTTAAACCCAGCTGGCAACGGTTCAAAACCTTCTTTCACTTTATCTTGTCCCGTCGCTGTCAATGTCGCCAACGTCCGTCCATGAAAAGATTGTTCAAACGTAATAATTTCATACTTTCCTTGCTGATTCCCGTATCTCCGCGCTAATTTGATCGCCGCTTCGTTCGCTTCCGCTCCGCTATTGCAAAAAAACACACGATCCAAACCTGAGATTTCCGCTAATTTAGTCGCCAATTCTTCTTGAATCGGAATCTGAAATAAATTCGAACAGTGCCACAGCGTATCAAGTTGCTCGGCGACCTTCGCCTTCACCTTAGGCGGAACGTTACCAAGAGAATTCACTGCAATTCCCGAAACAAGGTCTAAATATTTATTGCCTTCCGCATCAAATACATAGTTCCCTTCCCCTTTGACGATCGAAATCGGCCAACGTCCATAATTCGAAAATAAATGGCTCATCGTCTAGTTCACCTTCCCTATAATCTTCGTGCCAACCGCTTGCCCTTGAACCGCCATTGTTAGGTTAGACGGATCAATGATCACAACCTGTTCCGCCGCTCGCAACGCGTCCATGGCCGCTTTCACTTTCGGAATCATCCCGCCAGTAATCACTTCGGAGTTAATCAGTTGATTAACTTGGTCCACTGTTAGTTCAGACAGCACCTCGCCATCTTCCATGACACCCGGCACGTCCGTCACGACGATCAATTGCGATACCTCAAGCGCTGCTGCGATCGCTCCAGCGGCTGTATCTGCGTTTATGTTGTAGGTTTGCCCATTTTCGTCGATACCCAAAGGCGCAATCACTGGGATCAAACCCATCCGACTAATAATCCGAATCGTTTCAGGATGAACTTGCTCGATTTGACCAACAAATCCATGTGGTCCTTTTAATTGGCTCGCTTCAATTAAGTTACCATCCAGGCCACTCAACCCAAAACCAAGTCCGCCCAGCTTTTTCACAATTTGCTTATTCGTCTGACCAATCAACACCATTTCCACCACTTTGAGCGTCTGCTCATCCGTCACCCGCAATCCGTCGATAAACTGCGGCTCAATTCCGTACGTTTCCAACGCATTTGAAATAGCGGGCCCGCCGCCATGGACAATCACCGGATCAAATCCGTCTTTCTTTAACTGAATCAATTGTTCGTATAAAGAATCGGGCAGATTGTCCAACGTGCTCCCGCCGCATTTTAAAACGATCATCTTTCTCTCCCCTTCGCGCTTTCCTTATGGATACAGCGGACTGAACGTCAATCCTGTCGTTTCATCCAAGCCCGCCATGATATTCATATTTTGAATCGCCTGCCCCGCCGCGCCCTTGACCACGTTATCAATCACGGAGATAACGATCAGGCGGTTCGTTCGAGGGTCCACATGGACTGCGATGTCACAGTAGTTTGAACCGGACACTTCTTTTGTTCTCGGATAGCTTCCCTCCGCGCGCAAACGAATGAACGGTTTCCCTTCGTAGGCTGCTTTGTACACTTCTTGAAAATCAACTTCCTCCGTTATTGTCGCATACATCGTACATAAAATCCCGCGTGTCATGGGCGCTAAATGCGGCGTAAAGGTAATCAAAGGTTGTTGCTCTGAAACGCGTTGCAACGTTTGTTCGATTTCTGGAGTATGTTGATGGTTCGCGACACGATAGGCCGCAAAATTTTCGTTGACTTCTCCATAGTGTGTCGCAAGTGACGCCGAACGCCCCGCCCCAGATACCCCTGATTTTGCATCAATAATGATCGATTTTGGATCTATATAAGGCATCGCTGGCGCTAACCCAAGCGCAGCCGCCGTCGGATAACAACCCGGATTGGCGATCAATTGAGCGTTCTGAATTTGCTCTTTGAACCATTCGGGCAACCCATAGACCGCTTTTTGCAGATCAGATTCATTCGCAGTTTCTTTGTTATACCATGATTCGTATGTCTCTTTAGGAAGCCGGAAATCACCCGATAAATCGATTACTTTCCGACCTGCTTCTAATAATGAAGGAACAAGTTTCGCGCTGACCCCAGACGGCGTCGCTAGAAAAACCCATTCCGCTGTTTTTTCCACGTCTAATTCTTCCAAAGTATGTTGTTCAATATTTGTCAAATGAGGATATACCTCTGTTAAATCAAGTCCAGCCTGTGAACTGGCAAACAATGATTTGATTTTCGCGGTTGGGTGGTTTTGTAACAGCCTAATCAGCTCCACGCCACTGTATCCTGTCGCTCCAATAATCGAAATATTCATAGCAATCTCTCCCTGTTTCAAATCTAATATGAATCATTATACAGTCTGTATAATTTTTATACAACACCTATTTTCATCAAAGAGATAAGACACGCCGACGATGCATACATATGTTGTGAGTCAAAGTATAACCGAGAAAAAGGAGGACTTCCGCATGAATCGACCTGCTGGATTTTGGGTGCGATTGTTGGCGATCATTGCCGATACGATCGTACTTAGTTTTATCAACATGTTCTTTATTTTGTTTCTAGGCGAAAGCTCGCTCTTTTACGCGTTATCAGCCGTAATTGGGTGGCTTTATTTCGCCGGGTTGGAGTCGTCATCACGTCAAGCAACCTTGGGCAAAATGTTATTCAGCTTAAAAGTAACTGATTTGTCTGGAAATCGAATTTCGTTTGCCCGGGCGACAGGTCGTTACTTCTCCAAAGCGATTTCCACTCTTTTGTTGTTTTTGGGGTACCTCATGGTTGCCTTCTCATCTCGTAAACAAGGCTTGCACGACAAAATAGCAAGCACACTGGTTGTGAGAAAAAACCTGATCTCCAATTTTGACAGATGGCAAGATGACGACTCTGGATACGGCGGCGATCGTTAGGCTGAAGGGAGCGCTGTCAGCCGTGGCGTCTCGAGCTGCGAGTGCGCAGGTCAGGCGGGCGGGCGGATCGCGAGGCGCGCGTTTGTGAGCGACTTTCACGCGATATAGGCGACTATTTTGGGATTTAAGAAAGATTTCAGAGATATGAGCGACTACCCGTCGTTTATCGGCGACCACTAACTAGCGGGACCTCGGGGCGCGCGCTTTTGATGAACACACAGTTATTTTTTCATCTACAAAAACTAAGGGGGAACCGCCCCCCCTTTAGCTTCCACCCTCCGATTTCACAGAAAAAACAAATAAAACTCGGCCCACACTTTTAAATCATTTGGAAGACCTCTGGAAGAGACTGTGCAGTTCAGCGGTTCAATGGCTGACGGTAGACTCTCCCTTTTAGATCACCTAAATAAGGTAATTTCATTCGTTACGCAACGATGGCGACGCGGATTCGGTCATGTTTGTTTTGTTCCATCTCTTCCTCCACCTCATCCCTGTACTCATGAACCCATTTATTAAGCGTTTTAGGGGAATAATCATTTTTACGCGCCACAAATGCGGCATTGCCTCCCTCTAAAGCTACACGCGCGAGTCGTTTCTTTATTTCTATAAATTCATTCGTATTTGGAAATCTATTTCTCATTGGACTACCTCTGCCTTTCTATTGTATATTGCTTTGTTAGAAAGCGTCCAATTTAGTCAGGGGGCTATATTCATACTCTACGTTTATGGACGACCAGGCCGCCTCCAAAGCATAGCGATGCCCTCCTGACTTCCCGATCTATTTACGATGTATGATTCTTTTGCTAACAGGGGATTTTACTTATATGATAAGATAGGAATATCGCGCTTAATTTAGTGGGATTTACCAATTAAGGAGGTTTCAACATGACGAGTAGCAATCTTGATCAATTAGCGATCAACGCGCTTCGAACCCTTTCCATCGATATGGTTGAACAAGCCAATTCCGGTCATCCGGGGATGCCGATGGGAGCAGCGCCAATGGCTTACGCGCTATGGGCGAAGCAAATGAAGCATAATCCAAACAATCCTGAGTGGTACGACCGTGATCGTTTTGTTTTATCGGCTGGACACGGCTCCGCTTTGCTTTATAGCTTACTCCATTTGACTGGCTATGATTTGTCGCTTGACGATTTAAAGCAATTCCGTCAATGGAATAGCCGCACGCCTGGCCACCCTGAATACGGATACACGCCGGGTGTAGAAGCAACAACAGGTCCACTTGGACAAGGAATTTCAATGGCTGTTGGAATGGCGATGGCCGAAGCCCATCTTGCCGCTACATACAACAAAGACGGCCACGAAATCGTCAACCATTATACGTACACAATTTGTGGCGATGGCGATTTAATGGAAGGCGTTTCTGCGGAAGCCGCTTCGATGGCGGGCCATATGGGGCTTGGCAAATTGATCGTGATGTATGACTCCAATGATATTTCACTGGACGGGGAGCTTTCTTTTGCTTTTACCGAAAGCATCGAGGCGCGCTATCAGTCTTACGGCTGGCAGTACATCCGCGTCGAAAACGGGAACGATATCGAGGAGATTGGACGGGCGTTAGCCGCGGCTAAGCAAGATACGAAGCGACCGACCATGATCGAGATTCGAACGGTGATCGGTTACGGTAGTCCGAACAAGGCAGGCAAGTCAGCCGCGCACGGCGCGCCGCTCGGAGCCGAAGAAAACACGCTTACACGCCAATATTACGGCTGGGAATACGAGCCTTTTCAAATCCCGGACGAGATTCGCGCTCATTTTGCAACGATAAAGGAACAAGGGCAACAACAAGAACAAGAATGGAACGAAAAGTTTACGGCGTACAAACAAGCCTACCCTGAATTAGCGGCCCAGTTTGAGCAGGCGATGAAAGGCGAGCTCCCGAAAGGCTGGGACGCTGAGTTACCTGTTTATCAACCTGACAGTCCCAAAATGGCGACGCGGGAATCATCCGGGACGGCGCTTAACGCCATTGCTCAAACGGTACCGACTTTGTTTGGCGGTTCTGCTGACTTAGCTTCCTCCAACAATACGACGCTAAAAGGATACGATATTTTTGAAACGAAAAATTATGCGGGCCGCAACGTTTGGTTCGGTGTGCGCGAATTTGCGATGGCTTGCGCCTTAAACGGGTTGGCGTTGCACGGTGGGGTTCGTCCGTATGGGGCCACCTTCTTTGTCTTCTCCGACTATTTGCGACCGGCGGTTCGTCTGTCCGCGCTGATGGGCCAGCCTGTCATTTATGTGTTGACTCATGACAGTATTGCTGTTGGTGAAGATGGACCGACGCACGAGCCGGTTGAGCATTTACCGTCCTTACGGGTCATGCCAAACTTAACCGTCATGCGCCCAGCTGACGCCAACGAGACGATCCAAGCATACCGTTTTGCGATGGAACAAAATGAAACGCCGATAGCAATGGTGCTCACGCGTCAAAAGCTGCCTGTCTTGTCAGGTACAGCAGAAAAAGCGCGCGACGGTGTCGCCAATGGGGCCTACGTACTCGCCGATCCGGCTAACGGCGCAAAACCGCAAGTGATATTACTGGCGACAGGTTCGGAAGTAAGTCTTGCGGTCGAAGCTCAACAAGTGTTAGCCAGCAAAGGGATTGCGGCTCGGGTTGTTAGTATGCCGAGCTGGGAACGCTTTGAACTGCAATCACAAGATTACAAAGACACGGTAATCCTACCGGATGTGAAGGCTCGTGTCGCAATTGAAATGGCGACGCCACTTGGCTGGGAACGCTATGTTGGCGATCAAGGCGCGATCATTGGCGTAAATGGATTTGGCGCATCCGCTCCAGGTGACACTGTCATCAAAGAATACGGATTCACAGTCGAAAACGTCGTCAAACACGCAGAACAAGTTTTAAAATAAAGAGACCGCCTGTTAGTCTAATAAAAAACAGAGCTGTGGAAATAATCCGCGGCTCTGTTTTCTTTCCAATATATTTATTTAGGTAATCAAGCGTTTAACAAATAACGTTCAAATTCACCGACAGGCAACGGCCTGCTGAATAGAAACCCTTGAATTTGATCGCATTGCCCTTCGAGCAGAAACGCCAACTCTTCTTTCGTTTCCACTCCTTCCGCCACAACATCTAACAGTAGTTGACGAGCCATTTGAATCATCGCAGACGTAATCGCCGCATTTTTGTTGTCACGGTAGATGTTTCGAATGAACGATCGATCGATTTTGATGCCATCGATTGGAAAAGATTTTAGATAGAAAAACGAAGAATAGCCTGTGCCAAAATCATCGATGTAGATCTTTATGCCCATCTTCTTCAACTCGACCAATGTTTGAATCACAAAGTCCTCGTTTTTCATGAGCGAGTTCTCCGTGATCTCCAATTCTAGACAGCTCCCTTGTAGTCCATATTCCTCCAATAAATCTGCCATATCATTCACAAAATTATGTTGCAATAAATGCTGAGAGGTCATGTTCACACTGATCGGCAAAAGCGGGAAACCTCTCTTTTTCCAATCAACAAGCTGTTCGCACACTTTCCTTTTGACCCAAGAACTTATTGCTAAAATTAATTCAGTCTCCTCGGCCAATGGAATAAAAGTACCCGGAGGGATCATGCCATGTTCTGGATGGTTCCAACGAAGTAATGCTTCGGCGCCGACGAGTGTGCCTTTTGTAGCGTCTACTCTCGGTTGATAATATAGCTCCAGTTGATGATTTGTTAGCGCTTTTCGTAAATCCTTTTCCAAAAAGAACCAATCGGTTGTTACTTTATTCATCCAAGTGGAGTAGATTTGGCACTGATTGCGACCCTCGCCCTTGGCGCGATACAGCGCAATATCCGCTCGCTTCAATAAATCTTCGCTATGCTTCCCGTCCGTTGGATAGATGCTGATTCCGACGCTAATAGTAATATGCAGATGGTAATTTTGCACGATAAATGGTTGTTCCAAGGAGTCTATCAAACACTTGGCTGTGTTAATCGATTCTTCTCGATTATCCAAATTGGGTAATAGAATCATGAATTCGTCTCCGCCCATGCGGGCTAACGTTGCTTTTTCAGGTAGGTGTTGTTTGAGGTGAGATGCTACTTGTTGCAACAACATATCGCCAATCGTATGCCCTAACGTATCATTCACATATTTAAAACGGTCCATGTCTACGTACATCAAAGCGACCTGTTCCTGGTCACCCGCCCGTTTAATTGCTTGTTTCAACTCTCGTTGGAATTTCCTCCGATTAGGTAGATCAGTTAACTCATCATGATACGCAAGATACTCATTCAATTGCTGCATCTTCCTTTGTTCCGTTATATCGTAAACAGAACCGACCACTTCCAAAACTTGTCCATTTTGTCTGACAGGAGATAACTCAAATCGAAAACATCTTTCTACTAAGTCGACTTCATAATTAACGACTTCACCACGGAACGATCGCTCATAATGCAAACATTTATGCGCCGCAACCTCTGGCGAAAAAATATCGTACGGTGTTTTCCCAGCATGTGTTTCCGTGCTTAATTGGAGCGAGGCGAGCAGTTTCCCTTCCAACATCGTATAGTAAAACATGCCATTTTCGCGCATTTTAAGTTTAAAAATACCATTATGTAGATTTTTAACCGTTTGTCTAAAATCATCTTTCAATGCTTTTTGCAGCGCGGCTTCCGCTTCCTTCTGTTCCGTTATATCCGTGCGGATCGCCACATATTGATAAGGTTTCCCCTGTTCATTAAGAAACGGAACGATCGTCGTGTGAACCCAATAACAACTGCCGTCTTTCGCTCTGTTTTTAATCTCGCCACGCCATGTTTCACCCTGTCCAATCGTCCGCCACATCTCTCTAAAAAAATTTCGATCATGGTACCCGGAACTGACTATGCGGTTATCTTGACCTAGCAATTCTTCTCTTCTGTATTGCGAGATTTCACAAAATTTATCGTTCACGTATTCAATAACTCCACGTTGATTCGTAATCACAAGAATAGATGATTCATCTAACGCCGTCCGAATGTCAGACAGTTCCTTCATTAATTTTTCAACAGAGTTAGATTCGATGAATCGGTTCATAAGCTGTCTCCTTTCTTGGATATCTTTAACATGGTTAGGCCCATTATACTATAATCACTTGTTTTGTATAGGCGCCTTTTTCCATTTTTTAATTAGCGCCTTTAAATACGATTTAAAAAACCCGCAGTGCCAAAAGGGATTCCTTCAGCAACCGCGGGCTATGGTTATCGTCCATTATGCTATCTTTTAAAACCTTCGCCAAGCACTTCATTCGCGCTCGTGACAATGATAAACGCGGCTGGATCAATCTCGCGCACGGCCTGTTTTAAGGTGTTGATCTCATTTTGCGAGACAACGCACATCAACACAGGACGTTCTTTATCCGTATAGCCGCCATAACCTGGAATCTTCGTTACACCCCGATCCATTTCGTACAAAATCGCCTGCTGAATTTTTTCAGCGTCTTGGGCAATAATGAACGCAATTTTGGATACGTTTAACCCCACTTGAATCACATCAATCGTCTTGCCTGTAATATAGAGGGCAATCAACGCATACAGAGCTTGTTCAGGTCCAAACACAATCGCCGCGCTCAACACGACGAGTCCATCGATCAAGAGCACCGCGATCCCGAGCGAAAGCCCCGTAAACTTATGAATGATTTGGGCGATCAAATCCGTGCCGCCTGTCGAAGCATTTGCCCGAAAGACAAGCCCGAGCCCAAGTCCGACCCCAACTCCGCCATACAAGGCGGCAAGCAACGGTTCATCCGTAATCGTCGGCCAGCCTTCTGTTAAAAATACAAACAAAGGTAGGACCAACGTCCCGATGATCGTTTTCAAGCCAAATTGCCTGCCTAACACAACAAATCCAAGTCCGATCAATCCCAAATTAAAAACCCATTGAGTAAAAGCGGGACGCCAATTGAACAGATGTTTCGTGATAATACTAATTCCGCTGACCCCGCCCGAAGCAATATCAAATGCGGCTAGAAACAAATTAAAAGCTAGCGCAATGCAAAACGACCCTATAAACAGGAACGCATATTCTCGAGCGATGTTCAAGCGCGTTTGCTCGCGACGACCTCGGTTACGCTTTTTTCTCGCGATCATCTTAAAACTTATCTCACTTTCATTAAATACTTTGTCTGCAAAGAAGTATATCATTCCACACGCCGCTTTGTAAAAGGTTGAAACTTGTCATTATTCTAGTAAACGGAGTATGATAAGAGCAATTCACTTCATCGAAAATAATAGGGTGGTAAATGTCATGAGGGAACAAATATGAGCCGCGGCAACAATTCAAAAGGATTTACGCTGGTCATCACTGCAGCGTTGTTATGGGGGATGAGCGGCGCCGTCGCCCAAAAGCTGTTTCAACAATATCATATTGAGGTCAATTGGTTAGTGACATCACGACTGCTCATAGCAGGCTTTTTGTTATTAATCGTTCAATTTAAGTTCAGAGATCGCGCCCAAATATTTAACGTATGGCGCCAACCTCGTTCGGCCATCCAGCTGCTCATCTTTGCTCTATTCGGGACGTTAGCCGTGCAATATACGTATATGGCGGCGATTGATCAAGGAAACGCGGCTGTTGGCACGTTGTTGCAATATTTAGCGCCTGCGCTAATTATCCTTTATCTCATTTTGCGCAAACAATCTGCGCTGAACATACGCGACACTGTTTCTGTTAGTTTAGCGTTAATCGGATGTTTTTTGCTGCTTACGGATGGCGCAATATCAAAGCTCTCCGTTCCGCCGATGGCAATTGTTTGGGGCCTGCTCTCCGCAGTTGCGTTAGCCTTTTATACGCTTTATCCTGTTCGACTCTTAAAAAAGTTTGATTCGATCGTAATTGTTGGGTGGGCCATGGTCATTGGCGGTCTCGTCTTAAACGTTGTTCACCCCATTTGGAAAATGGATGTTAGCCGCTTGACGTTAAGCGCTTGGGGGTATTTATTTTTCGTAGTCGTACTCGGCACGATGATCGCCTTTTGGTTTTATATCGAAAGCTTACAAAGCTTAGCGCCGAAAGAAACGAGTTTACTGAGCAGTCTGGAACCATTGGCGGCCGTTCTTTCGACCGTATTTTGGCTCGGCGAACCCTTTGGCCCCTTTCAATGGCTGGGCTCCGCCTGTATGATGATCATGCTCATATTCGTCGCCGTAAATCAAGGGACATCCGTAACGGATAAAAAAACAGACGCAACGCGACAAGTCAGTTAACCTACGCGGGATGGAGACGGGAACTTTCCTTCATTTAACTATATGCGCTTTAACAACACGAAAAAACCCACCAATTCAAGTTGGCGGGTTTGATCGCTTACATATAGGTACGGATCAACGGACTTTGCTGCAAATGTTGCGTACCTTGCATATTTTGCATCGGAGTCATGCGCGGCATATTCGACATTTGGCCCATTTGCGCTTGTCCATAGCTGTCGATTACCGTATGCGTCGTTATGTCTTTCATCGTTGGCACCTGGTAATACCCTTGTTGGTGCATATACTGCCAAACTTCATAGGCCATCTCGGAACAATTCGTTGCCCCTTGTTGCATCATTCTACGCAATCCGGAATCAGCGCATTCGAGAGCCGCCATTGTCTTGCAAATCGTTGACGCTTTGTAGCAACCAAGCATGCCGCTGGAAACATCTCGGTCATCCATTTGGTTGGCGCTTGTATTCGGCATTTGCGTCGGTGGATTGTTTAACCCATAGGATGGCGTGAAATTTTTAGGCGCCTGATAAGGTACCGCTTGGCCCATCCCTCTTTGATTTAACGCTTGAACCATCCCATTGTACTCACTGATCATAAATTGCAGATGGTTATCCATCATTTGAGCCAACTGTTGATCTTTTACGTGGGGACGATACAATTGAAATAGATTAATCCCATTGATCGTATCCGTTAATACTTCATGCATTTCCATCAGTTCGTGGGCTCCAAATTGCGCTGCCATCACACTCATCTCCCCCATCTTGTTGTTTGCTCGCAAAAATTAGGATTGCCCAAATCGAACAACTTTAGTCATAGGATAAAGTTCATAGACATGATCAGAAAACTGACGAACCAAATCGTCAAACTATTTCGATAATGAAATCAAGGAAAGGATTGAATTATGAAACATTTTCAAAGTACCATCGAAAAACTGGAACAAGCTTTTGTTACCTTTATGCGCCACTTGGGACCGAAACTATCGGAAGATGCAGAGTCTGGTTTAACAGGCGCCCAATTTTATATTTTGCATCTACTTTCACAAAAAGAAAAATTCCGCGTTACGGAGATT
Organism: Ammoniphilus oxalaticus; assembly: GCF_003609605.1. Classification (NCBI taxonomy): domain Bacteria; kingdom Bacillati; phylum Bacillota; class Bacilli; order Caryophanales; family Paenibacillaceae; genus Ammoniphilus; species Ammoniphilus oxalaticus. Next base: position 196,467 of record NZ_MCHY01000011.1, read on the forward strand.
GCCAATAAGATGTGTGTCAAAACGAGCGCGGTTACAGTGATGGTTGAGCGTTTGCATAAGAACGATTGGGTCGCCCGCTCTCGCGATGAAAAAGATCGCCGCGTCGTATGGATCGGTCTGACGGACAGCGGGAAAGAGGTATTGGCCAACGCGCAAAAACGTCGGTTCAAAATTTTAGCGGAATATTTGCAACATCTCGATCCGAATGAGTTAGACCATTTACTGCATATCTACGAAAAGTTAGGTCAGATCGCGCAAAAGATGGATGAAGCGTAGACCATAAATGGATGGAACGAATAGAGTTAAGAGTCAAAAGTCCACCTATTCAATCAAATGGTTGAGAAAAGAGATGGAATAGATGGAATTTCGACAACTAACCGCGGCACTATGTTCCGTGAAATTTTAAAAGGGGCGTCAGGGACAACCGCAAATGATCGATTTTCCACAACTCCCCTTTTTTAAAAAACCGTTTCTAGCGATAAGGCAGTTCGACGATGCTTTCGGGCTCCCCCTTTACCGCAAATTGAATCGCTTCCCATAGAATCTCTTTCTGCGTTGTAACATCCCCTGCCTGCCCGAAGGTACGCCCCAATGGAAAACGGATATACAACGTTCGCGGCGCTTTCATCTTTTTCGTCACATTCGGCAGGTGGCTAATCCCGGCTGTCCGTATCCCACGTTGTTCAATCGCCCGCTGAATCAATCCCACGGATTGATGGCAAATATATCAGCCGGGCGATAAAATCGCAATATCGATTTCATCGACAACAAGCTGTTCAGCGATTTCAGGTCCAACTTTTTCAATCAATGGGGTCGGGTCAGGCACATAGCCTTGCAAACCGAAATGATGGGCGGCAATACTCCCGATTTTCCCTTCGGACGCTAATTCGCGCAGCCGTTGCAACGGAAACACGCAATTGATATCTTGATCCGCGTCAGCGCGATCGAAATGGGTATGGCTCGTAATCAACTGTTCGATCGGCGTCTCCCCCGGAATAATCCGATAGCTTGAATCGTGTTCCTTCACTTGAAATATCGGTTGCTCGCGCAAATGGACCCCCGCAGTCGTCACCAACACTACTCGAGCCGCTTCAATCGATTTATCCCACTCCGCAATCTGCGGCGCCGTCTCCACTTCCTCGACTTGTGTTTGGGCATACTTCCCAATCAATCTTTGCTTTAGTAACAACATCTTTTACACCTCCTTTAAAATTCGTCTTGCTTCCGCGAGGCGTTGTCCAATCGTAACCAGCATGATCCCCATAAACACGCCGCTACTCCAAAGTAACCCGTTTGGAAGCAACATCATCACGGTCAACATAATAAAGCCTTCTGTGCGTTCCCCTAAACCCGCTTGGTAATAAAACGATTTGGCGCCCTGCTTTTCGGTCACCGCCCCGACGGTTAAAAACACCGTCATTGAAATGACAATCGTCGCTGTGACGAGCAACAACATAAACTGGGCGTGAGGATAACGCGCCGCCAATCCAATTACAACGGACAGCTCAACAACCCTGTCAAACGTAATATCAAGCACCGTCCCCCATGCTGTTGATTTATTCTCCAAACGAGCCATGGAGCCATCGACCGCATCTAGAAATCCAGAAATCCACAGAAACAAAGCCGCCCAATAGACGTGATCGAAATAAATCCATAATCCGCTCGTCAATCCGATTAAGAAACCGAGCCATGTCACTTGATTCGCTGATAATCCGAGTCGAATACACAAGCTGGCTGCGCGGCTAATCACAGGTTCAACATATTTACGAGCATGGGTATCAAGCATGAACGGTCCCCTCTTCCTCAATAAAGTACAAATCAGCGGGATCCCAATTAAGCCCAATTCGATCACCACGTTGCGTCGTTGCTGCTTGTCGCGAGGTTTCAATTATTTCCAAACGGACAGCATGTCCAATTTGCAGCTCTAGATGATAAGCGCCTTGCAAAAATCGAACCTCGATTACTTCAGCCTGGGCTTGCGCCTGATCGTATGTGGCGATCCGAGCGGCATATGGCGGAATCAACAACCAACCCGCCTGATCAACCTTTGTCGCCTGACGATCAAACGGCGTTTGCCAATCGGCATCAGTTGCAACAAATTGCCCAGCTTCCAGTTTACCGCGGATCAAGTTATTCAAGCCGAGAAAACGCGCCACCTCAACGCTAGCGGGTTGACGATACAAACGTTCCGGAGCGTCAACTTGTAACAGCCGCCCTTCACTCATTACTCCCACACGATCCGCCAAAGCAAACGCTTCGGCTCGATCATGCGTGACCAACACGATCGTCACTCCCATATCTTCATGAAGTCCTCTTAACCAGGCTTGCATTTCCTCGCGCAAACCCGGATCAAGGGCGCTGAATGGCTCATCCATTAACAGCACTGTTGGCTCCAATACAAGCGAACGAACGAGGGAAACGCGTTGCTGTTGACCGCCGCTCAACTCATGCGGAAACCGTTGTTCGAAACCGCTCAGTCCCGCTCGCTCCAAAAAAACACGCGCTTTTTCTAAACGAGCGGCCTTCCCCATCCCTTTCATTTTAAGACCGAAGGCGACATTATCTTCCACACTCATATGCGGAAACAGCAGCGCTTGTTGAAAGACCATCCCAAATCCTCGTTTTTCAGCAGCAACACCGGTGATTAACCGACCGTCCGCGTAAAGCTCGCCCGCATCAGCCTGTTCTAACCCGGCGATCAACTTTAAAAGAGTTGTTTTACCGCAGCCAGACGGACCTAACAACGCGAATAATTCGCCCTTTTTAACTTCTATGTGCTCGACAACCAAGCGAAAGGAATCATCGGCCCCGTATTGTTTCTGAATGTCATTCATTTGCAATGCCGACACGTTACCCCTCCTTTACGACTTGATTCGACTCTTGCCGATAATAGCGTTTTAACAGTCGATCCATGAACACGAGAGCAAACAATGCCATCATCGTGAACAAGATCGTGTATGCCGCCGCGACTCCTAAATCTCCGCCGTTTAAAAACGGAAATAGCAAAATAGGCAGCGTGATCACTTGACCGCTTCCGATCAGAAACGTGATCAAATATTGACTCAATGAAACAAGTATACTTAACGCGGAACCGACAGCGATTCCTGGAATTAAGTGAGGCAAGGCAACATACCAAAAACGTTGCAGCGGACCCGCTCCAAGCATCTGCGCTTGCTGTTCCCAAGCATAGCCTAATGTCTGATAGCTCGAAGTGAGCGCCCGTATAACATACGGCAATGTCGGCGGAAGATGAGCTAAGATCACACCAAATACCGTCTCCGTTAATTGCAAACGGACAAACGTGAAATGAATCCCCATCATCGCCGCAAATGGCGGAATAATTATCGGAGAATAAAGAATTGCGCTGATCCATGTTTTCCCCCGCAACTCCGCTCGCGCCAACGCATTTCCTGCAGGGATCGCCAACAACAAGTTGATCGCCGTCACCGCAAACGCAATCGCCAGACTGTAACCAACCGCTTGATAGGTTCCCGAATGGCTGGAAAAAACGTATTGCCACGTTCGCAAACTCCATTCAACAGGGATCAGTTCAGGCCAACGCCACGACCCCGACAAACTCATTAACAACAACGGAAAGAAAGGAAACAGAAAAGCGATCGCAAAGATACTTCCAATCAGCCTCAATTCCATCCCCTGCTTTCTTCCCCTAACCAGCTCTTGCTCAAACGGTAAGCCAACAACCCTAACAAAGCGGTAATGAAGGCAATCAATATATTTAAAGCAAGCGCCAGCGGTCGCTCATTCACAATGTCGCCGGAAAAAAGTTGATAGGCAAAAACCGAGATCATCTGCGGGTAGGTGACCCCTAACAAGAGCGGGATTTCGAAAGCGGAGAATTTAAAAGCGAACACGATAAAACTAGCGGCCAACCAACTCGGCATCAAAAGGGGCAACACAATCTCACGAAAATAAGCCCATCGACCCGCCCCAAGGATGCGGGCAACCTGGCCCCATTGATCCTGAATCCGCAGCAATACAGGAACAAGCATAAAAGCAATAAACGGACTTTCCTTCCAGACGTAGGCGCTGATAATCCCCCAACCGAATGATTCATGGACAAGGATGGGAAAATCCTGAATTTCATCGATCCAGCCAAACGCGAACAACAACCGGGAAATCCAACCGCTCTGCATCAACAGCAGAGCGACCAGATAAGCGACCGCCAAATGCGGGATCAACATTGGAAATTGCAAAATGCGCCGCCCAATCCCCTTCATCTGAATAAAACTCAGTCCCAACGCGAGACCGACGAACGCCGATAGCAAAGTCGATAACGCTGTAATCCGCAACGTATACAGAATCGATCGCCTGAAATCCGCGTTTTGCAGTAAGTCTACATAAGGCTGGAAAGAGATCTCTCGCTCGCCCACCAACGAATAAAGGCCGATACTTTCCAGAAATCCGAGTAAAAAACCGCCGAAAAACAACAAACCGATGACGCTAATCGCTGGCAACACTAAAAGATAAGGCTTAAGGTTTCGCCACATGTTCATGCCATTGTTTCTCTAACGCCTCTACGTATTCCGCGGGTATTTCAGGAACTTGATGATCAGACAACACTTCATTGCTCAGCGTTGCGACGCCTCGATCGATCGCTTCAATTTGTTGACGTTGCTCATCAGACAACTTGTCCATATCTAAGACCATTCCTTCTCCCCAATATTGCGGATCAAATTTCGTAATTTGGGCCTCAGGAGACAGTAAGAAGTTAATCGCAACCATTGCTCCCGCTTGTTTTCCCGAGTTGTACGGAATCGCTAAAAAGTGCGTATTCGCTAACGTTCCATTTTTCAACACAAATGTTCGGGTGGAATCCTGGAACGTCCCTTTCATCATTTCATTGGACGCTTTCGCTGGATCATAACCCATCGTCATCCACACTTCGCCATTGCTGTATAGTTGGTCCAGCTTTGCTGAGTTTTCGGGATACGTCTTCCCTTCCCGCCACAAAAACGGTTTAATTTCGTTTAAATAATCCCACATCGGTTGCCAATTCCCGACCACCTCTTCTGAAAAGGGTTTCATGTATTGCTCATGTCCCCCAGTCGTTTCATATAACACGTGACGAATAAAGGCACTGCCCGTAAAATCAGGCGGAGACGGATACGTGAACTTTCCCGGATTTTCCTCAACCCACTGTTTTAACTCTTCCATTGTTTGCGGCGGCTCCGCCACTTTATCTTGATCATAGACAAACACAAATTGCGCTTTGCCCCACGGCGCCTCCAAGCCATCCGTCTCTATACCAAAATCAAATTGGATATCTGCGGCCTCGCCGTCGACGTATTCGTTAAAATTAGGCAACTTTTCAGTGATCGGCCCCCATAATAGGTCATTGCTTTTCGCCGTCCTAAAGTTTTCCCCATTTAACCAAAGCAGGTCAATACTGCCTGTCTCTTTACCCGCTTTCTTCTCGACTAATAACTGATTGATCGTTTCTTCAATATCGCTAACAGGCACGCGACGCAGGTCCACCTCGTATTCTTCTTGCAAACGCGGCTTGATCCATTCATCCAAATAACGGTTTGTCGTATCACTGCCGCCATACATATATATGTTCACTTGCTGACCTTTCGCTTGCTCTGTAATTTGCTCCCAATTCAAGGCCAAGATGTCTTCCGTAGGTTGCTCCGACTCCGCGACTGGCTCCTTCGAATCAGAGGAACATGCCGTCAATAAACCGAGGGCGCAAATAAACCCAACCATCGCATATTTTCTAAAATTTTTTTTCATTTTTGCTGCTCCACTCCATAATCCATACTATTTTTTTGTTGTTGTCTTCTTTTAAAAAAGAAAGGAACGACCGCTAAAATCACGACCAGAATGATGGCAAAATAAAACGTTGGGGAAAAGATAGCATGCAGTGAATGCCCCAAGTAATTGTAGGCAAAAGCCCCGGGGATAATACCGAACGGCGTCGCCAATGCATAATCGCGGAAGCGAACTTTCGATAACCCCGCTCCATAATTAACCGCGTCAAATGGAACAAGTGGGATTAAGCGCAATAGAAAGATCGCTTTGAATCCTTGTTGCTCGAGTTGCTGATCCCACAACGTTAAACGACGTCCCATCCACTTTTGGATCGTCTCCCTGCCTAATTTACGAGCCAGGCCGAATGCTAAAAAGGAGCCCAGCGTGGCCCCAATCAAATCGAGCAAGGTTCCCCACCACGGACCAAAGGTCATCCCGCCGGTCAGCGATAGAATAATCGCGGGAAACAGAAAAAGGGGCCGAATCGTGTAGATGAGGACGTACAGCACAGGGGCTAACCAGCCAAACGAAAGAATAAAATCGCGAATCCGCTCCGGCGTTAATACGTCCATCCCGATTTTCGCGCTGATGATCCCCAAGCCCAATAAGACTGCGACAGCTAGGCTCAACTTCATCACTTTATTCACTATTTCTTCCCCTTCCTCCTCCATCGTCGTAACAAACGGGCATATAGCTTAAGCAACTGATTCAGCCTTCCCGAAAAAAGTTTCTCTCGCCAGTACAAATCCGCCGTTTGTTGGACCGCTCCGACGCGAGATGGATACGGATGGATCACCTGCGACAACGCGCCGATCTTATGGTTAAAATGTTTGGCGAAAACGACTTCTTGCAGCAGATCTCCAGCCCCGCGACCGACCGCTTGAGCCCCAAGGATTTTTCCCTTGTGATCAGTCACCACCTTCAACAATCCATTGGCCTCATCGTCAGTAATAAACCGATCGACTTGATCGAGCGATAGTCGATACGTTTGACAGCGAACGCCGCGGCGACGGGCTTCTTGTTCGGTCCAACCGAGCTGAACGAACTCGGGATCCGTATAAAGCACAGTCGGAATCGTATCATAGTCGAGCTTGCTCTTGACGTGAAAAAGAGCGTGGGAGATCGCCGCTTTCCCCTCTGCTCCAGCCACATGCGTGAACGGCATACGACCATTGACATCCCCGACCGCATAGATATGTTTGCGCGTTGTCCGCAGCTGTTGATCCACAACGACCCTTCCTTTTTCGTCCACCTCTACACCCGCCTGCTCTAAGTTCAGTCCAGCCGTATTCGCTACTCTGCCCGCGGCGACGAGGATCCGATCGACCACTAGTTGCTGAACACGACCCTCAATCTGTAATGTGACTTGAATCGCTTGTTTATGTTTGGCAAAGTACGTTGCAGTCGCGTTGGTTAAAATGTGGATACCTTCCTGTTCCAACGCCGCGCGCAGGTGTCCCACTGTTTCAGGCTCTTCATTAGCTAAAATCGTTGACGCCCGTTCCAAGATGGTCACTTCACAACCAAAGCGCCGCAACGCTTGCCCCAACTCCAGCCCAATTGGCCCCGCCCCAAGCGCGAGCCATCTTTTTGGCAAGTCGGTCATTTCCCAAAAGGTTTCATTTGTGACATAGCCCACCTTTTGCAAACCGGGAATTGAGGGGATAAACGGACGAGAACCTGTCGCGATGATGATTCTATCCCCTGTAATCTGTTGCTGGCCATTGATCATCACCGTACGGTCATCGACAAAAGCCCCTTTGCCTGGAAAAATCGTGACGCCCAACCCCTCAAAACGAGCAGGATCATCGTGCTTTTGGATGACGCGAATCGCCTTCAAATAATGTTCGCGAATTTTCGTGTAATCAAGCGGTGTTGTTTGCGTAAAACCGAACGGCGCCGCTCTTCGCGCCGAGTGTATAAGCTGGGCTGTGTGTAATAACGCTTTACTTGGTACGCACCCCGTCCATAAACAATCGCCGCCTAATGGACCCTCGTGAATAAGCGCTGTTTTCGCGCCAAAGGCAGCGGCCCCCGATGCGGCTGTTAGCCCCCCAGCGCCCCCGCCAATGACAATCACATCATAATAATCTGACATATGTTTCGTTTATTGAGCCTTATCCGTTTTCGATTGATCCATTTTCGTAAATGACGATCTCTTCTTCCAAGCGGCCAAAATAATCGCCAAGCAAATCACAGCAACGAAAATAAAGAACAATACTTTTACAGAACTCGAGGCCGTTTGCCCTAGATAGGAATATAAAATGGTCGCTGGCGCCTGACCAATTCCCGTCGCGATAAAGAATCCCCAAAACCGCATTGAGGTCAATCCCGCGCCATAACTGACTAAGTCAAACGAAACGATCGGCAGCAAGCGAGCAATCAAAATTGAATGTTTACCGTATTTTTCAAAAAACTGATCTGTCCAATCCAAAGCTGTTCGCGTGACCAATTTTTCAACCGCTGGACGTCCCAACGCCTTAGCAATAAAGAAACAGAGAGCCGCTCCCAACATGGCGCTGCTCCAGGACAGCAATCCTCCCCAAAAAGCGCCAAACAACATCCCATTCGCAAATGTAATAACAAACGCGGGCAATGGCGCCGCAATCGCTTGAAACACCATTAAAAAAGCCGAAATAATGGGAGCCCAAATCCCAAATGAAAGTAGATAATTACGGAACGATTCAATGTTTCCAGTTGCGCCCGCAGAGGCCAGCATTTTTGCGGAATCATTGATAAAGTAGCGGACCCCTGGTTGAACAAGATATAAAATCACGCTGCCACCGAGCAAAGCCACGACAATCCAGATCGATAACCGTTGTTTTTTATCCATGTTATGTTTTCTCTCCTTTCCGATCTTTGTATAGAAAAAGAACAAATTGATCAAACCGATAGCGAACGCCGCAACGATCAGACCATTGATCTCTGCTAATGTCCACTGTTTCCAACCAAGTCCTTGTCGCACTGTCGAGGCCGGTACAATGCTTAACCGCTCGCCATTGAAACCGTTGACTAATCCTAACAGCAACAAACTGATAGGAATAAAATAAATAACAAACTTTTTATTTTCCCAAAAAAATCGCCGAGCAAAAACATAGTTATGATTGATCACGTACAAGACAACCGCAATCAAAATAAAACCAGGAATCAGCCCCCCTAAATTTGCCCGCATATCGAGCCATGTAAAACGAAGGAGGCTGTTCGCCAAACTGAGTCCTAGAAAGAACAATATAAAGACGGTATGAATAAGTCCAGCGAAAAATGAGAGCCATTCCTTCCTCCCTAGGGTTGCCACCTTCGATTCCACCTTCCCTAAATAAATGAGGAGGCCGCTCGCCAGATCTCAACGAGTCAGCCCCAATTGAATAGGAATATAAAGATGCTATTTCAACGCAAACGTTACAATCACTGGTGTTCCGTCTTCTGGTAATACATCCTTGTTCCCAACGAAATCAGCTTGTTTACTGTCAAAAGCGTTAACAGGCTCTGAACTATTACTTGTCACTCCAACCGAACAACTGTCAAAGCAAGCTAAACAACCTGTAAAATAACTATTTGCGTTATCGCGGTTTCCGCCAAATTTGTAATTAATCGGATTCCCTGTAGAAACATTGACAACCTCGGAGATATCGTAATCTTTTTCCGCGCCATCCCAAGAAACCGATACAACTAAATCGTCTCCTTCGATGAATTCATCTTTTGACTTTCCAGCTAGATTGTTGCCAGGTTCCGCTTCGATTTCAACTAAAGCGTCATGGAAGTTGGTCTGATTAGCAAAAGACGTGAACAAGGCCTCGTCTCCATACTTCCCTTCATGGAAGTTTAGCCCATGGCGAGTCGGTTCTACTGTATATTTCCCGTTCACCGTCGCGTAAACTTTTACCGTCCTCGCTTCCTTGTCGATCACCAACGGATGATCTTTCGATACTTCCACTCCTTCTTCAGGCAATGTTTGCGCGCCTTTCACAGACAGCTCTTGCCCATCGCTCGATGATTGCTGACCTCCTCCACAGGCCGTTAAGCCGATGGTCAACAGTCCAACAAGGACAACTCCTAATACTTTTTTCATATGTAGATCCCCCTCACAAAAATAATCCAAGTCTAATTATACATAAGATTGGATTATTATCTAGATACAATTTGGTTATAAAGTAATAAAAGCCACTCAGATGAGCGGCTCTATGTTCGTAATGAACCTGCCCTTGGACAGGAGACATTCCTTATCCATTATATAATAGACGATTATAGATTACATCCCTATTATATTCAAAATAAGTTTTATTTGTAAGCCATCTGATTGCGCGTTAAGATACGACATCCGAAAATCCTCTATTTTAAAGCAATTAACTTGATCCTCTTGCACTCTCTTTCGAAATCCTAGCGCCATTCCATCATCACATCATGATCCATATCACGCCTCTATCATAAGTAATTATTATATTAAAATTAAGAATAAGTTATATACAGTTGTTAAACTTTGTGATATATTTTGATTTGTGAGATAGGGAGAAGAGTAATTTTACTACATGTGGCGCAGCTAATCTTCTCAAAAATATAAGTTTTTAGAGGTGAAGAGGATGACGACAACCAATCATGTAACCCTTCCTGCCAACAGCGAAGTAAACACGATTTGTAGCTTTTGCGGCACAGGGTGCGGTTTGACAGTTCAGGTGGAAGACGGTCGAATTAGTAGAGTTAGAGGACACAAGGAAAATCCAACAAGCCATGGAGAGACTTGCATTAAAGGGGCGATGGGGTGGGGCTATGTGTATAGCAACAAACGAATTAAGGAGCCATTAATCCGTAAAAACGGAAAATTAACGCCCGCTTCTTGGGACGAAGCATTGGACTTGATCGCGAAGCAATTTACTACGATCAGAGACACCCATGGACCAAACGCGTTGGGCTGTTTTAGCTCCTCTCGTTCCACGAATGAATTAAACTTTATTGCTGGAAAGTTTATGCGTACGGTAATTGGCACGAACAACATTGATAGTTGCAATCGCACGTGTCACGCCCCGAGTGTGACAGGTTTGGTAGAAGTATTCGGCACAGGGGCTTCGACGACATCCTATGATGAATTAGAAGAAACAGATGTGATTATCGCCTGGGGAAGTAACACACAAGAATGTCATCCCATCGTGTTCAATCATATGCGCAGAGGGATTCGTAACGGGGCAAAAATGGTCGTCGTGGATCCGCGTGAAATCGCCCAAACAAGACTCGCGCATAAGTGGTTGCCTATTAAGGTCGGTTACGATGTCACGCTCGCCAATGCCATGGGACACGTAATTATAGAAGAAGGTTTAGAAAACCGAGCATTTCTCGAACGGGCCACGCTAGATTTTGAATCATACAAACAACACACGCAAAAATATACACCGGAGTACGCCGAAGAGATTACAGGTGTTCCCGCGGATGATATCCGTGAAGTCGCCCGCCTTTACGCGCAAGCGGATAAAGCGATTATTTGCTGGACTTTAGGGATTACCGAACATGCGAATGGGACGGAAAACGTATTTTCCCTGATTAACCTCGCGCTATTAACGGGTCATATCGGAAAACGGGGTTCAGGGGTCAACCCACTTCGCGGTCAGAATAACGTACAAGGCGGCGGTGATATGGGCGCGCTTCCGAACCGCTCTGTTGGAGGATGGTTATATAACGACGCGACAGGACGCCAGTTGCACGAAGAGGTATGGGGCGCTCCAATTCCTGAGCAGTTAGGCTTAAACTTGACAGAAATGCAGGAAGCAATTGACAACGAAGATATTAAAGCATTGTACGTGATCGGCGAAAACCCAGTCCAGGCAGATGCCGACGCGAACCATGTGGAACAATTGCTCAAAAAACTAGACTTTATGGTTGTCCAAGATATTTTAATGACAAAAACAGCAGAGTTAGCTGACGTAGTGCTTCCTGCTGCCGGTTGGGCAGAAAATGACGGTACCTTTACAAACTCGGAACGACGGATTCAACGAGTGCGTCCCGCGATTCAACCGCCAGGCTTAGCGAAGCAAGATCATTTTATTGTACAAGATATTGCGAACCGCATGGGCGCCAATTGGAACTACCAATCAGCCGAAGATATTTGGGAGGAAATTCGCAGATTAGCACCTGATTTCGCTGGCGTCACATATGATCGCTTGGACGATGGCGGGTTGCAGTGGCCTTGTCCAGAAGAATCGCATCCTGGCACACCGTTTATTCACGGGCGACTGTGGAAGGAACATGTCGAGCAAAAAGCGTCGTTTAAACCCGTGGACAATCGTGACCCTGTAGAATTGCCGGACGATGAGTATCCGTTGCAGTTAACAACAGGGCGTCGCCTTGAATTTTACAATACAGGTGTACAAACATCCGATTATAAAAAGGTGAGAGATCCCGAGGAATCTTTGGAAATCCACCCGGAAGACGCGGCGGCTTATCAGCTGGAGGATGGGGCTCCAGTTAAAGTTCGATCCCGTCGCGGTGAAGTGGAAACGAAAGTGAAGATCAGCAAGCGTCAACCACGCGGCCTTGTGTTCATGACCTTCCACTTCCCAGAGCAAACAGATACAAACCGATTGACGATCAACGCAACTTGTCCTTTAGCTGGCACAGCTGAATATAAAGCCTGCGCCGTTCAAGTTGAGCGGATCGGATAAACGCAGATCCCCCTTTTTAAAAATAGATAAGGTGAAGAAAACCAATTGTTTTCTTCACCTCTTTTTTTGGAAACTGAATGCGCAAAAGGCCGCAAAACGCATTGCGACCTTTCACCATTTCTCCCGCCAGCAGCGCCGCTGCTTTATATCCTATTTGCGATTCATATAAATTATACCTAATTTTGGAGATTCCCTTTGTTACGGTCTGATCGTGAGGGTAAATGCGATGTCGGGTCAATGCAAAGGACAAATATACTCTTACAGCATGAGATCGACGGATCAACTTTGTGTAGGGGTCACCGAGACCGTTACAGTGACAAAAACAGCGAAAAGCTGGACAACCCGAATTGTAAAGGCCTCAACTCCCGCTACAGACTGCGTTCATCGCACCAGTCCTTTATAAGGGCCTTATCTCCCGTTACACCAATCAAACTTTGGCGAAAACCGAAAAAGGACCGTTGCGAGGAATAACCTCGAACAGTCCTTCTCAACTTTTAATTTAACTATATTGCGGGCGAACCGTTTTCCGTCCATGGATAAACTTCTCCGCTTCTAAAGCAGCGACACAGCCATCAGCCGCTGCAAGCACGGCTTGTTTGACTTGTGTTTTACGGGCGTCGCCGCCTGCGTAAACACCAGGCACACTCGTTTCCAACGTTTCGTTAACAGATACGTATCCTTCTGTATCTCGCTTGACCTGTTCCCCTAAAAAGTCGGTGCCTGGTTTCATCCCGCTTAAGTATAGGAACACACCGTCTACATCCCACTTTTCTTCCGTTCGTTCGGCGGTCGTAACTTTGACTCCGCTAACATGGTCATCCCCAATGATTTCTTTAATGCGATATCGAGGGTAGACTTTGATGTTTGACAGCTGTTCTACTTCTTCCAACGATGCGCCGCCTCTTAATTTTCCGCTAGGCACTAACAAATGCACCTGTTTGGAGAATTTAGCCAACGCGCCTGCTTCTTGGACAGCCTCTTCATCATCGCCGATTACCACGACTTCCCGTCCCTCATAAAAAGCGGCATCACAGGTAGAGCAATAACTAACGCCCCGACCTGTATACTCTTCTTCGCCAGGCAACTTTCTCCCAGCGGCCCGAGCGCCAACTGCAATGAAGACCGCTTTTGCTTTAACCACACCTTCAGGAAGCTTAATTTCCTTTTGCTCATCGGTAAAGTTCACCGATAACACCTGACTCTGAACGAGCGTTGTTCCAAACGACTTGGCTTGCTTTTGCATTCGCTCCACAAGCTCTAACCCGGTCAGTTCGCCTAACACTCCCGGATAGTTCGCGATTTTATGCGTAATCGCAAGTGTGCCTGTTTGAGGGGAGCGATCAATGAGAAGCGTGTTTAATCTCGCCCGTGAGGCGTACAGAGCGGCTGTTGAACCCGCGGGTCCCGCCCCAATAATCACAAAATCATATTCTTTGCCTAACAGATCCGAATCAATCGTCTCAAACAATGAGTCGGCGGTTGACGACGATTCAGACGAACTTTCTTGTTGTTGCTGTGGATCGCTTTTTTTCGCCGCCTCAATTTGATCATCGCTAAGTCCAAGGCGATCTTGTAATCGTTTCGGCTGAAACCCGAGCACCGGTCTGCCGTCGATGAATGTCGCAGGCGTCCCAAAAATGCGTCGCTCTTGCAACTCTTTGAAATAAGCCGCATTCTCTGATACGTTGCGTTCTTCGTAGGAAATACCCCACTGTTCCAGCTGTTCCTTTACTTCTAAACATTTGGGGCAACCCGTGCTCGAGTAAACGATAACTTCCATTGTTCCCCCTCCTTCACTTTTTGCTGCTTATAGCATCTCTTCGCCAGGTCTCCAATTGGCAGGGCATAATCCACCCGCTTGAATGGCTTGCAAAACGCGTAGCGTTTCGTCCACACTGCGACCTACGCTATCTGGCGTGATCACTTGGTATTGAATGATCCCTTCTGGGTCGATGATGAACAGACCGCGTTGCGCAATCCCTTCGTCGTTCAACACACCATAAGCCTCAGCCACTTCCTTTTTGTAATCCGCAGCCAACGGGAAATTGAGTCCACCCAATCCTTTGTCCTCTTCAGATGTGGCGATCCAAGCGCGGTGCGAGAATTTGGAGTCGGTCGATACACCCAAAATCTCCGTATCCAAATCTTTAAATTCTTCAACAGCGTCACTTAACGCTTTAATTTCTGTCGGGCATACAAACGTGAAATCAAGTGGATAAAAGAAGAAAATCAAATATTTACCTTTATAGTCGGATAAGGAAGCTTGTCCAAAATCTTCCCCGTTCCCTAACGCTGTTTCCATCTCAAAATGTGGAGCTTGTCTTCCTACTAAACTCATTTTTATTAACCCCTTTCATCTTTTTGTCTTGAAAAAGCCCAGGGCTAACGCAGGAATTCCATCCAAAAATTCCTGCGCCTGGGTATTAGTGTTGACATGGAGTATGTTACCACTATAATTTATATTTATCAAGATCATAAGTTTTTAATTATATAGATTACACTTATCCTCTTGATAAAATCCCTTTTCACCATCATAATAGGGTTATTAACTTACCTTGAGAGGTAGAGGAGGCTATTACATGGCAAATGTTACATTTGGTGGAAGAGAAGTTACGCTTGTAGGCAATGAGGTCAAAGTAGGCGACAAAGCGCCTGATTTTACAGTAAGACAAAATAACTTGCGCCGATTGACGCTTGAAGACTCAAAAGGAACGGTTCGATTAATCAGTGTGGTTCCATCGATCGACACAGAGGTATGCGATCAACAAACACGTCGATTCAATGAAGAGGCAGCGAAATTAGAAGGCGTGACTGTTCTAACTGTTAGCGTCGACTTGCCGTTTGCTCAACAACGTTGGTGCGGAGCTGCAGGCATTGAAAACCTGCAAACGGTTTCTGACTACCGCGACCGAAATTTTGGCGAAGCATATGGCGTGCTTATCCAAGACTTCCAACTTTTGACGCGCGCGATTTTTGTAATTGACAAAAACGATACAGTTACATATGTCGAGTATGTTCCAGAAGCAACGGATCACCCGAACTATGAAGCGGCGATCGAAGCAGCAAAAAAAGCATTAGCATAACGAGCAAAAGACGGCGGGCCATTCTAAATGGGTTCGCCTTTTTTTATGGAACCTGTCCCCCCTACTGCCTCCTTCTAACGTGGAACTTAAAAAGAATTCCGATCCAAAAGGATTACTGAAAGATTCCCTCGTTAAAAGCCCCCTGTCTGTATTGCGTGAACCGCCTAGGCATAGGCAGAATAGGATAATAGCGCAACGATAATGAGGGGGTTATATTATGCTTTTTGCCTATGGACCATACCAAGATTTACGCACATTGGATGAGATGCGCTTTTGGAAGCAACAGGAAGAAGAACATATCGATGTGATTAAGGAATTAGTCAAGGACTTGGAGCCACAGTTTGTGGAAGCATTGGATGCTTGGAAGGAAAGCTTTACATTGGTTCTGAATCGGATCACACGCGACATAGAAACATACATTAGGATGAACGGAAAATCGACACCAGCCATGCATCAGCATGTGATGGAAATGGCCCGCTTTTCCTTGGAGCAAAGTGAACGCTTTTTACAGTTTTTACATCAAATGAGAACGACCAGTAAAGCGATTAAAGGAAAGCCGACGCTGCTCACCGTAATCGATCATATCGCCCGTGAATCGGAATACTTTATCGGTGTACTGCAAGTGTTGAAACAGTAAAGTCGACGCGAGGTTGGCGAGGATCCGTTTGGGAAATGAGCGACTTTCCAACGATATGGGCGACCTCTCCGCCCAATGTGTCGTCGCCCCTCCCAAACGCTCACCTCACGCCAACCAAAAAAGATCCTTGCATTGAAGCGCAAGGATCTTTTTCTATACTAACTAATCCTACTAAGTCAAATTGAACTAGTTCAATTGTTGGCGTAAATAGGCGTTGATGAACGGGTCCAGTTCACCGTCAACGACGGCTTGGATGTTGCCTGTTTCTTGGCCAGTGCGGTGGTCTTTGACCATACTGTAGGGATGGAAAACGTAGGAGCGAATTTGGCTGCCCCAGCCGATTTCTTTTTGTTCGCCGCGGATTTCGACGAGCGCTTTTTCTTGCTCTTCGATTCTCTTTTCGTAGATGCGGCCTTTCAATATTTTCATCGCTTTTTCACGGTTTTTAATCTGCGATCGTTCGGATTGACACGTCACAATAATGCCTGTCGGCGCGTGTGTAATCCGCACAGCAGAGTCCGTCGTATTCACGTGCTGTCCGCCGGCCCCGCTGGAACGATACGTATCGATTTTTAAGTCCTCCGAGCGAATCTCAATATCGACATCATCACCCAGCTCAGGCACGACCGAACAAGACACAAACGATGTATGCCGTCGCCCAGATGAATCAAACGGAGAGATTCGAACGAGGCGATGAACCCCTTTTTCCGCTTTTAAATAACCATAGGCGTTAAAACCTTTGATCAGCAAAGTAACACTTTTTACTCCTGCCTCATCGCCTGGCAAATAGTCCAGCGACTCCACCTTGTAACCGCGATCCTCGGCCCAACGCGTATACATTCGCAGTAAAATTTGGGCCCAATCCTGAGACTCTGTGCCGCCAGCCCCGGGATGCAGCTCCAAAATGGCATTGTTTTTATCGTGCGGCTCGCTGAGTAGCAGCTGCAACTCAAAGTCCTCAATTTGCTCACTTAGACTGTCCACCGTTTCCGACACATCAGGAAGCAACGACAAATCCTGCTCTTCGACAATCAGTTCGAGCATCAGTTGACTGTCTTCAAGCGTAGTCGCCAATTGTTGGACCTTTGTGACTTTGTCCTTCAGTTGGTTAACCTCCGCAATCGTCCCTTGGGCGGTATCATGATCATCCCAAAAGGATGGATCGGACATTTTTTCTTCTAGTTCGGCAATGCGGCGTTGCTTGTTATCGAGGTCAAAGAGACCCCCTGATATTCATCAATTTCCTTTCAATAGTGGAAAGTTCATTTCGCAATTCTGAGACTTCCATACGATCACTCTCCATGACAATTTTTAAACTTTTTCCCGCTGCCGCACGGACACGGTTCATTACGACCCACTTTTTCACCGTCGCGACGAACCGTCTTTGATTCTTCTTCATCCGTGTTGACCGCTTTGCCTTCGGCGATGACTTGACGCTGTAATGTGACTTCTGGGCGAACCTCTGTCTTCAACATTAGCGTCGCCACTTCTTCCTCAATTTGGGCGATCATCTCATTGAACATTTCAAAGCCTTCAAACTGATACTCGCGAAGCGGGTCAGTCTGAGCATAGGCGCGTAAATGGATCCCTTGACGCAAGTGGTCCATCGCATCAATGTGGTCGAGCCACTTACTATCAACGGCCCGCAGCAAGATTACTTTTTCAAATTCACGCATACTTTCAGGTCCCATTAATTCTTCGCGTTCCTCGTAAAGCTGCTCAATCGCCGTTTCAAATTTGGCGCGAATCTCAGCTACCTCTTCCAACCCTCGAATATCATCAACGGCAAGGGCCCCCTCAACGAGGAAGGTAGATTGCGCGTGTTCAACAAGGCCTTCCAAATCCCACTCTTCCGGCACTTGACTTTCAGGACAGAACGACTCCAACACGCGATCGACATGGGAAAGGATCATATTGACAACAATCTCATGCAAATCTTCGCTCTCTAATACTTCGTTCCGTTGTTTATAAATCACGCTTCGCTGCTGGTTCATCACGTCGTCATACTGTAAAACGACGCGACGCACATCAAAGTTATTTCCTTCGACTCGTTTTTGAGCAGATTCGATGGCCCGAGAAACCATCCGACTCTCAATTGGCGTGTCTTCCTCCATCCCCAAACGATCCATCATACTGGAGATGTTATCGGAACCGAAACGTCGCATTAATTCATCTTGCAACGATAGGAAAAATTGCGAAGAACCTGGATCCCCTTGTCGTCCGGCGCGTCCGCGCAACTGGTTATCGATTCGGCGACTCTCATGGCGTTCTGTACCTAATATATGCAACCCGCCAATTTCATGAACGCCTTCGCCAAGTTTAATGTCTGTTCCGCGTCCAGCCATATTCGTAGCGATCGTGACGGCTCCTTTTTGACCGGCGTTCAACACAATATCCGCTTCCCGTTCGTGTTGCTTCGCGTTCAACACCGTGTGACGAACCCCTTTACGGCGCAGTAGCTCAGAGATCATTTCCGACTTTTCAATCGATGTCGTTCCAACCAAAATCGGTTGGCCCGTCTTATGGCGCTCAACAATCTCATCAACAGCCGCGCGGTATTTTGCGGCTTCTGTTTTATAAATCATATCAGGCAAATCTTCGCGAGCGATTGGTCTATTCGTCGGAATCACAACGACTTCCATCCCATAGATCCGCTTGAATTCTTCTTCCTCTGTCTTCGCTGTCCCTGTCATCCCAGACAACTTTTCATACATACGGAAGTAGTTTTGCAATGTAATCGTCGCCAGCGTCATGCTCTCGTTTTGCACTTTGAGCCCTTCTTTAGCTTCGATTGCTTGATGCAGCCCATCACTGTAACGACGCCCTTGCATCATCCGTCCCGTAAACTCATCGACGATAATAATTTCGCCCTCGGAGACGACATAGTCCACATCGCGTTTCATAATATATTCAGCGCGCAATGCATTTTGCAGGTGGTGATTTAAAATAATATGTTCCGCGTCGTACAAGTTGTCTATTTTGAACGCTTTTTCAATTCGGGACGCCCCTTCGTCGGTCAGCGTGATCCCTTTTACTTTTTCGTCAACCAAAAAGTGTTCTTCTTCCTTAAGCATTTTTACAAAACGAGCCGCGACAAAGTACAGATCTGTTGAGCGCTGAGCTTGTCCAGAAATGATCAACGGCGTTCGGGCTTCGTCAATCAAGTTGGAGTCGACCTCATCAACTACCGCAAAATAGAGCGGACGTTGCACCTTATTTTCCTTATAAAGGACCATATTGTCGCGTAAGTAATCAAAACCGAATTCGTTGTTTGTTCCATATGTGATATCGCAAGCGTACGCTTCCCGTTTTTGTTCGGGATTCATCCCACTTTGATTCAACCCAACTGTCAAACCGAGAAAGTTGTGTAATTGACCCATTTCTTCAGCATCACGAGCCGCTAAATATTCGTTGACGGTAACGACATGAACACCTTTTCCTTCAAGCGCGTTCAAATAGGTCGGCAACGTAGAGACGAGCGTTTTTCCTTCCCCCGTTTTCATCTCGGCAATTTTACCTTCGTGCAATACCATTCCACCGATTAGCTGCACATCATAGTGACGCATATTCATGACACGCTTTGAAGCCTCACGAACAACAGCAAACGCCTCTGGCAACAGTTGATCTAACGTTTCCCCTTGCTCAACACGAGACTTGAATTCAGCAGTTTTCGCTTGCAGTTGTTCATCGCTTAACTTTTGTATTTCAGGTTCTAAACCATTGATTTCATCAACACGTCTTGTCAATCTTTTGATTTCTCTTTCATCAGAAGTCCCGAAGATCTTCTTCACGAGTCCTATCATCTTGGGATAGCTCCTTCCCATTCATTCATTATCAAATTAAACTGATCTCATCCTAGCATTTAATTGTACTGTATCCCAAAGGCCAAAACAAGAATATTTGGGGCAGAACCATAATTTACGTAACGAGAGAGTTGATTTGAGGATATTGCGATAAAAATCGGAGAGTAAATGCAATAAGCCAGCATCTGTTAAAACAAGAAAACCCCCTCCGAAGAGGGGTGGTTGGTGTTCATTTTATAGATCTGGTTCGATTAAACCATAGCGACCATCGCGACGCTTGTAAACGACACTGACATGATTGTTATCCGCATTGGTGAAAACGAAAAAGTTATGACCAAGCATGTCCATTTGCATGGCAGCCTCTTCCACATCCATCGGCTTTAAATCAAAACGCTTATTGCGAACGATTTCAATATTTACTTCGTCCTCCGCCTCAACGCCTTCCACATGTTCAGCGAACAATTGCTTCAAGCTTCCATCTTGACGGAACTTTCGGTTTACTTTTGTTTTATGTTTACGAATTTGTCGTTCTAATTTTTCAACAACAAGATCAGTTGCCGCATACATATCATCGCGCGTTTCCTCCGCCCGCAAGATGACACCTGGAGCTGGGATCGTCACTTCAATCGTGTGTTCTCCTCTAAGGACTTGCATCGTGACAATCGCTTCCATTGTTGGAGGGATATCATCGAAATACCTTTCTAAGCGTCCCACCTTCTTTTCTACATGTTCTTTCAAGGCTGGTGTGACTTCGACGTTTTCTCCGCGAATCGTATATTTCATCAATATAACTCCTCCTCCTTTTCATAATAAATAATTCTATATAATTACATTAAAATCCTTCCACTCTACGCTAAAATTTAGTCGTTATTTTTTGAATTCTTTGTGAACGATTTTTAGCGTTGATTGGTGTATGTAAGAGAAAAAGCCCTGGAAATTCCAGGGCTTGGATCGTCATCTATTATAGTTTAACCACGTTAGCAGCTTGTGGTCCACGAGCGCCTTCAACGATATCGAACTCAACAGATTGTCCCTCTTCAAGAGATTTGAATCCATCCCCTTGAATTGCGGAGAAATGAACGAATACGTCGTCTCCGTCTTCTCTCTCGATGAAACCAAAACCTTTTTCCGCGTTAAACCATTTAACTTTACCTTGCATGTACGTTACACATTCCTTTCAGAAATAAACTAATGAGCGGTCAATCGTTGGGTTCCCAATAACATCCATACTCATTAGTATGACTATACCATGTTTTGAGGATCCAGTCAATAAATGAAATCAAACTGATTGATGTTACGCTAGTCCGTTTTGTAGCGTCTCTCTAGCCATGACACAATTTGTGAAAAGATGAGTGTCAAGACTAAATAAAGCGCGGCCACCGTCACATATGGCGGATAACGAACAAACGTGTTTTTGGCTGTTGTAAAACCCGCGTACGCTAACTCATTTGCAGCGATCACCGCAAGTAAAGAGGAATCCTTAAGCAAGGCAATGAATTCGTTGCCCAGCGGGGGCAGAATTCTTTTGAACGCCTGCGGTAAAATGACGTGAAACATCGCTTGGTTATGCGTCATCCCCAACGAACGAGCCGCTTCCATTTGCCCTTTAGCAATCGATTGAATGCCTGATCGAAAGATTTCTGCAATGTAAGCCCCCGAATTGAGCGACAACGCGACAAACCCGGAGAAAAAAGGTCCAGGAATATCGCGACCGATAAATTCAAAAACGGAAGGAATCACCGCAAAATGGATTAATAAAATCTGCACAAACAGTGGGGTCCCTCTGAATAAATCGATATAGATTTTGGATGGAATTCGCAAATACCATTTTTCGGACAACTTTCCCAAGCCGAGGAAAAGTCCGATGACCAGCCCAGAAGCTACCCCCAGCGAGGTTAGGATAATCGTATTTAGAAACCCGCGGTAAAACAACTCCCGATAATCCCAGACTACCGACCAATCCCAAGCCATAGCTCATTCCTCCTCCACCGACTAGCCGCCAACAACAACCACTCTTTTTTGTTATTTACATTATTCTTCAGGAAAATACTTTTTGTAAATTTCATCATACTTTCCATTTTCCTGAATCTTCTTTAATCCATCATTGATTTTAGTTAGTAGTTCGCTATTTCCTTTTTGCGCGATAACCCCAAAAAATTCAGGCGAGAATGCTTGCGGATCCTCAACAGGTTTTAATCCTTGATCACCCATCTTTTTAATGAACTCTTTGATCACGAAATCGTCAGCGACAATCGCGTCTAATCGCCCATTTAATAAATCATCAATCGCGGATGGAATATCTTCATACGCTTTTAACCCTTGATACGTTTTCCCAAACTTTTCTTGCACAGAACCGTCTGCTGTTGTCCCGCCCTGAACGCCGATATTTTTACCTTCCAATTCAGTAAACGACGTCACGGTTGAATCTTCCCTCACCAAAATCATTTGAATCGCCTCAAAATATGAATCTGAGAAATCGAAACGCTTTTCCCTCTCTGAATCTTTTGAAATCGCGGCGATCGCCAGATCGACCTTTCCCTTTTCAACGCCCTCTAACGTTCCTTCCCAACCTAAATGTTGAACATCAACCGCAAAATCACTCTCTTCGGCGATTGCTTTAATAATATCGATATCAAATCCGACGATTTCTCCGCCTTCTATCATTTCAAATGGCGGATAACCCGCTTCAGTGCCCACTGTCAAAACTTCTTTGGCGTCTGGCTGCGCCACATCTTCTTTCCCGCCTCCGCACGCAACCAATGCTGCAACAGTAACTACAGCTAATACCGCTTTGGCCATATCTTTAAACTTGATCATCTCGTTTACCCCCATGTGGTCTCATTCTAATCTTCTCTTAAGAAATCGATTTTCGTATAATTATACATCCTGTTGCGAGCCTGTACAATGGGTTCCATAAATTTCATAAAACGTTCAAACCTATTAAAAAAAAGAACAAGCCACCCTCCTATGGAGGTTGGCTTTACAAGTTAGATTTTCTGTAATTGGCGCCCTTCCTGAGGAATTGGCGGGACGCTTTTTTCTACCCGAATGGGAGACGGAACACGAGAAGCGCATTCCGAAGGGAGGACATACTAACTTAACAGCTCTCATGCGCGGGAGGTAAAATTGGTTTTTCATTTGAGGAAGCTTGTGAGGAAATGGTCGGAAGGCGTTTATGATGATTGCCGTCATTACCTAGGCTCCCTATGTAACATCCAGCCGAAGACGCGTTCATTGATTCCCTCCTTTCATGATCGCTTGTCCTTAGCATACTCGTAACAAACCACGCTGTAAAACCGGATATTCTTTCAACGCGATCGATCGGGTAGGCGCAAAAGACTATTTAGGTCGTTTTTCCCATTGTTTGCCTCATCTAAATGAAAAGACTCATTTTTCATAAGTATTCACACAATTGTAACTTTTGGAAAACTGATTCAGGATTAAAATGGAAGAGGGATAGACATCACGCCGTTAGGAGAGTGCGCAGCTGTGAAACAATACGGACAATATATCTCACTGTTAAGAACTCGGCTAGATTACACGCAAAAAGATTTTGCGCAGATGCTCGGATGCGATCAAGCGATGATTAGTAAAATCGAATCAGGCGAAATCGTTTGTGGTGAAATTATACACCATGTCGCTTGGAAACTCGGGATTCACCCCAAAGAGTTTTTTGGCACCAAAGTAAGTCAGCTGGAAGATTTCCACAACGTTGAACAAACCAAAAAGTATATTCGTTACCTCGCTCATAAACGCGATTACAAAACAATGGCCTGCCAAGTGCGGGATTGTTGGAACGGGCCTCATTTTCAAAGCAAAAAGGACCACGTCTTTCTACACTGGCACCAAGGAATTGTCGAGCTACACGAAATGAACAATCCCCAAGCCGCTAAACAACATTTAGAAGAAGCTTTACGGATGGCAGACCAATTCGAAACCTTCTTCAAACGGGTTGAAATTTTAAATAGCTACGCAATCTACCACCTTGTTACAGGTGACACTGAAGCCGCCCTGCATTATTTTCATCAGGCTGAAAATTTATTATCTGTGCTCGACCCCTTAATCCACCCACATGTTAGCGTCCGTGTTTTATATAACCTTGCCACCACTTACCTGCGCTTAGAACAGTTCAAAGATTCTCAACACAAATCATTTCAAGCCCTACAAATTTGCAAAGAAAGCAAGTCCACTTACCTCCGCGGCGAATTGACCTATCAGTATGGTTACAGCGCGTACCATCTCGGTTATAAGGAAAAAGCGCAGCGCTGCATGGAAAAGTCGATCATCTACTTATTGGATGAAGAGGAGGAGGAATTAGCCGAGTACGCGGTTCAACAAATGCATCAGTTCAAATTCAATTGAACTCATAAACAAAAGGCCCTTGCGGATCTATCCGTAAGGGCCTTCGCGTCATCTAGAGTACGCGTTTCACACCGGCTATGCGGTAGTTTTTCTTGTACCAATCTAAACTATCGATACGGCTCTTCCCGCCCGAACTCGGGGCGTGAGCCATGCGGTTATTGCCAACATAAATCCCAACATGCGTAATCCGTCCGCCACCCGTATCGAAAAAGATCAAATCACCTTTTTCCATCTCGGACATCGAGACCGATTGCCCCACGTTATACTGACTGCGCGAATCACGCGGCAATTTGACGCCTAATTGACTATATACATGACTTGTGTAGCCGCTGCAATCAAAACCGCTCATCGTCGCGCCCCCATAACGGTAAGGAACGCCAAGCCCTGAATTAATCGCGCTCGTTAAACGTTGGTCCATCATTTGGCTTGACCGAGACGCCATCGCTTTTGGCGGTTGATATGGAGCAGGCTCACCATACAAAATCTTATGTAGGATCACCGCTGTCTCCGCTCGAGTCAGCGCATTTTTCGCTTTAATCTGATTGCCAAATAGAGAAAAGGCTCCTTCTTTAGTGACCGAAGCAACCGCGTCTTTCGCCCATGGACTAACGGTGTTCGCATCAATATATGGCGGGAATGTCTTCCACTGATAAGAAATATCAAACGTACGGGCGATAATCACCGCTGCTTCTTCGCGTGTGATCGGTTGATTAGGCGAAAATTGCTTATTATTTTCACTCGTACCTTCGATAATTCCCATACTGTACATTTTCTTTACAGCGCCATAATACCAATCATTACTATGTACATCTGTAAACGGAAAATTGGTTCGCGTAACGGGTTTATTTTTAACAACTTTAGATAATGCGCCAATTAGTTGGGCGCGCGTAATCGGGCTATTTGGCGCAAACTGGCTGCCGTTAACCCCGCTCAAAATCCCCTCTTGATATAACTTTTCAACACTTGAAGCGGCCCATGAAATTTGACCCGCATCAGAAAAATGATACTCTGCCGCAATCGCTGGACTTGTAAAAATAGAAAAAACAAGTAAACCTGCAAGAATTCGTTTCCTTATTCGTTTCACAATGTTTCTCCTCATCGCTTTGAATTATGACACCCAGATAACTATAAAGCATAGACGAAAAGCGAGCAATCGACCTTTTTTACTATTTTCCGAGTTTTTCCTGTATTATCTTTCATATATAGACTTTTTCGCTAGAAAAGGTAGAATATAAGAAAAAATCATGTAGAAAGGATGGTTTTTAACTATGGCGAGCTTTATTTATGATGGCTTTGAGATTCACTACACCATTGAAGGAGAAGGAAAAACCATCGTTTTTCTCCATGGATTAGGCGGCGGTTCACTGAACTGGGTCTACCAACGCAATCAATTTAAACAAGACTATCAACTGATTGCGGTTGATCTGCCAGGCCACGGAAAATCAGAAGGCGGCGATGAAATCCCCTTTTATAACTATCAGGACCTATTAAAAACGTTGCTGATCGACGAACTGCGAGTGGACGAAATCATTTTGTGCGGCCTATCTATGGGCGGTAAAGTCGCAATCGATTTTGCCTCCCGTTATCCAGACACAGTCGCTGGGCTATTCATAGCCTCCACCTTTGCCGATATGAACAGCGCGGAAAAGCGAAAACGCAAAGAAATTTGGGACATGATTCATCAACCTGGGGGCGCTGATCGTTGGCTTGAAACAGTGATCTCCCAAATGGGCTTGGACCCGCAAGGTCCCATCGCAAAAGGCTTTTCAAAAGCGCTGGAGAGCGCTTCGCTTGATTTCATGTACAACACGTTTACCGAATTCCTTGACTATGAGCAAACGGATCAACTCGACATCATCGATGTACCCGCGATTATCATTCATGGCGACCGCGATGACTTCGTGCCGCAATCTTGCGCCAACGAGCTTTTTGAGCGACTCGTTAATTCAGAACTCGAGATTCTCACGGACTGCGGTCACCTTCCTAACGTCGAAAAGCCGCAAGAGTTTAACGCGCTGCTCGATCATTTTGCGAAAGTGTGCAGCAATCCCTTGTTGTCACGATAGGTTGGCTGAGGCGGGGCTTGGGAGATCGGGGGCTTCTAGGAATAATAAAAGACGGGCCGCTTCACGGTCCGTTTCTGCATCAAAACACGCACAAAAAAAGCAGGCGGGATTTTATCCACCTGCTTTTTGTCATGCGCGCGAGCCTACTTTTAAAAATGTATGAATAAACCCGATGATAGACAGACAACTAGCTAAAGCCATCATACTGATCCAAGAACCGAATCCGAACTGGCGGACATGATAGACGTAAAATACAATCGTAAACAAAAAGAGAAATAAAAACAAATTTCGTCTTCGCTTCGTCATTTGATCTCACCTTATTTCTTCAAAAATAATCGCGTTTCAGGCTGAAAGGCAAATGTGCGCATTTTATGAAAATAACTGGACTAAAGTTAACAAAATTGTTGAAATTAGTCATCATTTAGCTAAAAGGATACACGACTTTTGTCGAAATGGGAAGGCTTATGGCAAAAAAAGGGGGAAGCGAACGTGGAGAGTGAATAAGTCCGTTGGTAGCAGCGCCGCGCTCGGATCGAGGAGCTGCTACCAA